>JAUSHC010000008.1 GCA_030648795.1 bacterium
GTTAGTCATCCGCTTCGGCGGACGACTAAGGCAAGCGTTTCCTCACCGAGACGCTTGCCTATTTCCAGAGTCTTTATGGAAGACAATACTCCATAAAGATTGCGGAAAGAAAATCATATTGCATCGCTCTAAAAAGTGATATACAATAAATAGCATCCAGCCGCAAGAAGGCTGTGAGTCGATTGCCGCATCCAGCGGGTCTGCGTGCAGTGAATGTCTGGATTACACCGGACAATCTCTCTCCTCTCACTACTCGTAGGTTTGCATCAACGGAAGCGTACGCACTCTGGCTCGCAGCCTTCTCGCGACTCTAAAAATCGCTCTCTTAAAACGAGAGCGTTTTTGTTTTGTTAAAAAAATTTCTTATCGTCGCACTCCGGCGCATCCCCTTTCGCTTCGTTCGTCCCGACCCAGCCGTCAGGACTCACTGCTTGCCTTCCCGTCGCTCCTCCGACCGCGGTCGGAGTCCGTGCCCGCTCGACCTCGTACCTGCCTGCCGGCAGGCAGGCGCCGCGAAAGTGGAACGCGCCAGATTGCGCCGATAGATCGATCGCCTCCCTTGCGGGTGTGCATCCCGAGATGATAGTGGACGCATCGATGAAAGAGCGGCCAGGTCGGAGGCGAAGGGGTATCCGAGGCGACGATACACCATCGGAGGAGCCCCCGCGCCGAGACCGGCCGTCTTTCCCGATGCGGGAACGTATCTCGGCGAGGCATACCCGCGGGAGGCGGTAAGTATAGGAAGATGAGTAAAGGAAGCTTGACGCCCCAGAGCACCTGCGTTATGATGCTCCATTACTCTTTATGTTGACTATTCCCCAACAATTCACTGAAATAGTGAAGCAATCAAAGCGCATTCTCATCGCATTCCGCAAGGATGGCGATGGTGATGCTATTGCCTCATCTCTTGCTGTTGCGCACCTTATGGAGCGCATGGGGAAGACCGATGTCGCCATTGTTTCACAAGATTTCGTACCGCCAAAAAATTTCTCGTTCATTCCCCGCGTAAAAGAGATCCATCCGTCACTCTCGGGCTTACGCAAATTCACCATCGAGCTCAATACAAAAAATGTGAAGCTGAAAGACTTCAGCTACGACGCAAACGCGGAAAAACTTCAAATTTTCTTAACACCCGAAGAAGGATCATTTCGCCCGGAAGATGTATCATATAAAACATCTTCATTCGCCTACGACTGCATCATCACCATAAATACTCCGGACCTTGCATCATTGGGCGACGTGTTCACGAAGCACACCGAATTTTTTTACGAGACACCCATCATCAACATTGATCACGACACGGGAAATGAGAGTTACGGACAAATCAATCTTGTTGATGTGACGGCTACCGCAACCGGAGAGGCGCTCTTCGACGCAATGAAAACGCTCGGCACACAATATATGGACAAAGAACTTGCCACGTATCTTCTAACGGCGATCATTGCCGAAACGCGAAGCTTCCGCATTCCGCGCATCACACCAAAAACACTCACGATGACAGGACAACTCATTGCCCATGGCGCGGACCGTGAACAGATCATGCAAAACCTCTATCGCACGCGGTCGGTCGCAACACTCAAATTATGGGGACGCATCTTGGCGCGACTCGAGCACGATGAAGTGCGACAATTCGCATGGTCGTCACTCACTGCTGCTGACTTCGAACGTACCGGCGCAACCACCGAACACCTTGCTGATATCGTTGACGAACTCGTCTCAAGCACTCCGAATGTAAAAACAACGTTACTCCTCTACGAAGAAGTGACGCTCGATGCCATTATGGTTACCGCCACAGGAGACCGTCCCGTTGCCGGCGTACTTTGCGCCACGTCCCCATTCTCTGCACTGGATCTCGCGAAAAGTTTTTCTCCTTCCGGTTCAAAAGAACGCGCATTGTTCCGCCTCCCCACATACTCGCTGCGCGAAGCGGAAAAAGAAGTGGTGGAAAAGATCCGCGCACAGCTGGCGTCAATACAATAGACTGGTATACTGCACTATACATACGGGCGCGTAGCTCAACTGGTTAGAGCATCGAGCTTATACCTCGGCGGTTCTTGGTTCGAGTCCAAGCGCGCCCATTTACAATTTCCTCATTCCGCCGTACACTAAAACAAAATAAAATCATATAAATCTATGCATATTCTGTGGGGACTTCTCCTCGTGGTTGCCGGAACCCTTATGGTCATCTATGGAGAGAAGATTTATGAAGCTTTTGGCGCGGTGCCCTTCGCGGAAAAATATCTTGGTACAGAAGGTGGATCACGCCTCTTCTATAAACTACTGGGCGTACTTGCGATCATCATCGGCGCTATGGTCGCGACGAATATGCTCGGCTCCCTGTTCCTTTCCATCTTCGGCGGCATCTTTCCCGGCGCAAAAGCGCAGTAAAAAGGGAACTTGTCCTCCCAAATTTCTCCGGGGGCTTATAGTTTAGTGGTAGAACGCCTCGTTTGCAACGAGGAGGTGGCAGTTCGATTCTGCCTAAGTCCATAGAGAAATTTAAGAGGGTAAGGTACCCGCCGCAAGCTACGCAAGCAGGCGGGCCCGCCACAATGCCTCTGGCTTTGGGCGGGGAACGCCTCGTTTGCAACGAGGAGGGAGGAGTTTCCCGCCACTTCTACTAATTTTCAAAGAAGGCGGGACCCCGTCACCGCATACTGCGGGACCCCGCCAACGGCGGTGGCCGAATGGCGGTGGCGATTCTCCTCAGGTCCATAAAGAAATTTTGACGGATTACGATTTGCGCTCATTAATACACGTATGCATGAACACGGATCAAGAGGAATGATTGCCGAACAAGAATCCCCGAAAAAACGAGTGGACGAATTGTCGTTGCAGAGAAACGAGCTCATGGAGGCAAAAAAACAATCACTGGAACATATAAAAACAATTTGTCGGGAATTATTCGGCATTGCCGAACTCCCAAAAGATATTGTTGACGGAACGATTGATATTCGAAAGAAAATTACAAAAGGGGTTGAAGGAGATGCATATAGCGCGACGCTTCATCAATCCACTGCGCAAGACATCCGCTCACTTGCCCTCACAATATCGCGATACAAAGAAAAACTGCAAGGCGCGACAACCGCTGTTGACGGCACGGAATCCCTTACAGAAAATGAAGAAGAATTATTAGCCTCACTCGAGGCTTATTTTGATTCCTATCGACTTGTACAAAACGCGCATCATTTTCGAAAAAATACAGCGACAGTAAAAGAATCAATGCTCGAGGAACACGCAAATCGAAAACTCAACTTTTATTCTGAAGAAGAAAAACAGCGGGTCTTCATGGATAGACTGAAACAGAAATATAGCAATGCCGGCTTTACTGAAGCGGAACTCCACGAACTCGTAGCACTGTGCGATGTACAATCTCTCGCAACATTAGAAATTCACGACATCAAAGCACTCGCAAAAATCAAAGACATCTTTTCTCGCTTCATGCAGGGAGACACAACAAAATATGTCGGCATGTCTGCCGCCTTACTCATCCCGGCGTTCATCCAAGGATACGCGCCGAATATTCTCGCGGAAGCGTTCAAAAAAGGGAGCGCGGTCGACGTGGAACAAGTTCTTTTATTCGCTGTACTCACGCTTTCTGCGACGGGAGCATCAACAATGCTCCAAAAAAATTTCAAAAAATTCATGGATGAAAACTTCCGCAAAGAAAAAGGATTTGCAGAATCTATCGCTGAAAATGTCGCCGAAATGCCCTCACATGAGATCGGTATCTTCGGACTTGAAGCGATAAAAAATCGCATTGCGCACGCTAAAGAGGGCTATGAACATATTTTACGACTGATAAGCTTTGACGTTGCTCCTGCAATGGTCACAATCACCACAAGCGCAGTTATGCTCTACGAACGAAGTCCCATACTCGCGGGCGGCACGGCATTGGGGACTGGACTCATGCTTGCGCTCGATAAATTTGTACAAAAAAAGGGCAGATTCTGGGAGAAAGAAGGGAAGGCTCAAACGGCAATAGAAAAAAGCGCGAAACAACTCGAGGAGCAATTAAGCGCGCATATGGAAATCATTCTTTCCGGTGAAAAAGACAAATTCAAAAAACGCATTGAAATGCTTATGGGTGAAGAGCGAGTAGCCGCATCGGATAAAAAACTCTTGGGAACCATACAAGAGAAAATTTATGAATTGTATGGCGCGATTGACATGACGATAGCGGGCATCGCCGCATACATCGCGGGTGGCAGCTTCGATAAATTCATCGCCGCCATCATCTATTCTGGGGGCATCAAAAACGGCATCCAAACGCTGCTGCGATCAAAACGGAATCTTTTAAGCTCGTTTCGAGACATTCATGAAATGGACATGATGTTCAATGGATATGCCGCAGAAGAAAGGGAAAATGAAAAAGATCGCATCGGAATAAACGATATTGCCAATGGCGACATCGTTCTTGATAAGGTTTGTCTCGGGGTAGGAAAAAAAGCAATTGTAAACAATGTGAGCGCGCGTATTCCCACGGGTGCAATGGTATCCTTGGGTGGTGTATCGGGCTCCGGGAAAACAACGCTGATGAAAATACTCTCCGGCTATTACCGTCCAACAAGCGGTGATGTCACTTTCGGTGGCGTCGCGATGGAAAAAATAAAAAAGAGCGGACCTGATTCCCTCTACAGCAAAATCGCCTATCTCCCACAATTCCCCTACATGATGAACGGAACAGCAAAAGATAATTTGCTCTTCGGCATGGATAAAGATATTCCCGAAGAGACTCTCCGCGCCATACTCAAAGAAGTCGGATTGGAAAAGAGATTCAAAAATTTACATGAAGTTCTCGAAGGCGGAAGAGGAGACACTGGCGGCGTTTCGGGTGGCGAGTCATCACGCATTGGTCTCGCGCGCGTATTGCTCAAATTACGTAATAGCGATGCACGAATCGTTTTCCTCGATGAACCCACCGCTTCCGTAGACAAAGAAACGTCCAATGATATTGCAGAAGTAATCAACAAAGAAAAAGCTGCTCGACCACATGCGACGTTTATCGTTATAAGCCATGACAAAGACTTCATTGGCAAACTTCGCTGTGATACTGCCATTAATCTCAAAAATGGCGTCATGGTACAATGAACAAACTCCATACATTCATGAAACAAAAGCGCCTTGAAGCGCTTTTTGTGACGTCGCCGCAGAACGTCAGCTATCTTTCGGGATTCCGTGGATTATGCTCAACCGATGTGCTCGTGCCGTGTCTTACGGATCCGGAAGTTGTGCTTTTTATTACATTGCGTGATGCGTACGCGATTGCTGACGGACGCTATATAGAAGCCATACGATCACTGAAAAGGTTCCACTCTGCGCCGTGGATAAAAAATATTCCAACGACGATCAAGTCCCTTTGTCACCGTCTGCGCGTACGCACACTCGGTGTTGAATATGATGCGCTCCGCGCCACGGATTTACACGGACTACAAAAAACATTACGAGGGATAAAAATCATTGACGCCTCAACGCTCATTCCGGAAATCCGGAAAGAAAAAAATAAAAAAGAAATCGCAGCGCTTACAAAAGCATGTCGTATGACTGATGCGGCATTTACCGCACTTCTCCGTTTCATCCGCCCGGGAATGACCGAGGGGGCAATCGCATACTTTCTCGTTGATTTTTTTCACCGCCATGCCGATGGTTCCGCGTTTGCACCAATCGTTGCGTCGGGGAAGGGAGCGGCAATCCCTCATTACTGCACAAGTAAAACGAAAAAAATAAAAAAGGGTGAAATGCTTCTTCTTGATTTTGGAGCGCAGATTGGCGGCTATCATGCGGATATGAGCCGAACGATTTTCATTGGGAAAGCAACTCCGCTATTTAAAAAAATCTATAACTTCGTACTCGACGCACAGATGAAAACAATCGATGCTCTCCATGCGGGGATGCATGGCGGAGCGGCGGATGCGATTGCACGAGAGTCACTCGCGACACAAGGATATAAAAAAGAATTTTCACATAGCACCGGCCATGGCGTTGGATTGCAAATTCACGAAGATCCACGACTCTCTCCATTCTCGAACAATATCCTCAAAGCAAACCACGTCTTCACCGTCGAGCCCGGACTTTACTTCCCCAAGTGGGGTGGCGTCCGTATCGAAGATACGATTCTTCTCACAAAAAAAGGACCGCGTCTTTTAACGCAGTCCTCAAAAAAGTTGATTGAAATTTAAAACAGAACGTCCTCGACTACGCTCGGACAATATTATTACCAGAATCAATTAATAATTTCTCGCATAATTTTTTCGTGCAGCACAGGGTTCGCGGCGACAATGCTCTGCGGATCATTCCGCCAACTCCACGGCTTGCTCTCTAGGTCCGTTACCTTTCCGCCCGCCTCCTCTACAATAATATTTCCTCCTGCAACATCCCACACCGAAACACCAAGGGTAATCATCCCATCAAACCTGCCACACGCGGTATAACAGAGCGGGACTATAATAAATCCCGGATTAAATTGCCATATTTTTTTCGTGATCATCTGTCGGCTGATGTGCAAAATACGACGCTCTTCCGAATGATAGTAATGCGGCATGAATGGAATAACGGCATTCGCAAGATGTTCTTCGCTATTGACGAAGATCTTCTTTCCATTTAAAAATGCCCCTGTTCCCTTCGACGCCCAAAAAAGTTCCTGCTGCAGAGGAAGATACACCATACCGAATGTCACCTGGTCTCCTTCGGCTAAAGCAATGGAAATACCAAAAAACGGAATGGAATTAATAAAATTCCTGCTTCCGTCGAGCGCGTCCACAATCCAGAGCCGACCATTTTTTGCCGTAACGAGCTTTGGATGTTCTTCCGTGAGAATGGCATCGTCCGGAAATGCGCGCTGCAACGCAGAAACAAGATACGCTTCCGTTTCGCGATCGGCATCGCTCTCCGTATCACCTTTCCATTGCTTGTCTTTACCTTTTGTGGTTTTTCCAAAATGCGCGAGTAAAATATCGCCACCACCACGAATAATTTTTTCAATTGCTTGTTGCATAGACATTAGTATAACCCCCTCTCGCTCCCCCTTATATTAAGGGGGAGAAAGTAGGAATTATAACAATTTCTGCTGCTTATTTTCTTTGCGTTCCGCATCGTTAAACACGCGAATCGTTCCGTACTCTCCGTCATATCCTGGGAGAATCGTCAATTTCCCCTCGCGCACACGCCGAATCCCTTCGATAATACGACGATCGCCCGCAATAGGAGAAAGCGCGTCATATGATGCATCAAGAAGAATTTCGAATTCACTGCCACCGCGCGCAACCATTTTCTCATACATCGCCTGCACTTTTTTTGATTGCTTCCCGACACCGAATGCCTCCGCGATAATCTCTTGCAATGGAACCATACTCGTATACGGAATTGCGTTCGCAGGTTTTTCTTTTTTCTTCCGATCAGCAAGTGCGTCGATACGATACAACACTCCGACGGTTACTGGCTTTCCACACTTCGGGCACAACCCCTTGTGTTTTTTTGTCTCCGTTGGCGTCAATCGAACACTGCACGCGCGATGCCCGTCCACGTGATATTTTCCCTCTTCAGGAAAAAATTCAATTGTGCGAAGAAAACGCTTTTGATCTTTCGTGCGAATCGCGTCAATAAACGACGCATACGATGGTTTTGGGAAATCAAATACATTTGCTTCACGACCAAGATTCGCGAGTGAATGCGCGTCGGAATTTGATAGAAGTGTAATACGATCGAGTTGCGATAAACGCCAATTCATCTTTGGATCACTCGAGAGTCCCGTTTCAATCGCATGAATATGCTTCGTTGTTTCGCCAAAGCACTCTTCAAGAGAATCAAAGCCTGATTGCGACCCAAACACCGCGAACCATGGCGTCCACGCGTGCGCAGGGATGACCAGACAGTCCGGCGACGCATCAAAAACGATCTTCGCAAGCTCTTCCGCGTCGAGTCCTAAAATCGGACGACCGTCGGAGTGAATATTGCCGATCGACGCGAGTGTTGTATTGATTTTTTTTACCACTTCAAGCGTTGGCGCAACTACAATGATGTGCACGCGCCGCACTTTCCCACCGCATTTGTAGATACAACTAATTTCAGATGTTGGAACGAAAAAAGTTGTCAGTTGTAAGTTGCCACCGCCGTTGGCGGGGTGCCGTCCGGAGGCGGCATCAGTTGTCAGTTTATAGAAGCCGCTTTCGTGCGGCTGTAATTCCTTCTGCATTCCTGCAAACCACGCAGGATGGGTAAAATCACCCGTCCCGACAAGTCCGATGCCTTTCTTCGCACACCATGCGGCAATATTTGGCAACGTCAAATCTCGAGAACATGCGCGCGAATACCGCGAATGGATGTGGATGTCTGCTATAACCCGCATAGACGGGAAAGAACCGGAAGTAAATCCTTATGACCGGTGGCAACCGCATCGGCATTTTTGAGCGCCTCGGGAGGAACAATAACGGAAAGACCAACGACAAAAGCACCAAGCGCTTTTGCTTCAGCGATACTCGTTGGAGAATCCTCTACAACAATGCATTCACTCGGCTTCTTCCCCAGTTGCTGCATCGTGAGACGAAAAAGCTCCGTATCGGTATCAAGCGTTGGCGCATGATGTGGTGTAACGACAACATCGAAATAGGACAAAAGATTTGTTCGCGTGAGCGTCGCGTACGCATTTTTACTTGATGATGTAAGCGCGAGTGTTATATTCTTGTTTCGAAAAAATTCAAGAAGCTCCGTCATACCAGGGAATGGTTGCGGCGGATCAATAGCAATGAGTTGCTCGAAAAATTCTTGCTTGCGACGAGACAGCGCTTCAATCTTCTTATCGGAAAGCTCCCCCATTATTTTCCGAAAACCCACCCGTCGTGTTCCCCCGCTCACTTTCATTTGATAATCAACCATGGTAAACGGCACTCCTTCTTCATCAAAAATACGCTTCCAAGAAATGAAATAATGAAAACTACTGTTAATGATAACGCCGTCGCAGTCAAAGATAATTACATTATACGGTTGCCGCATATGCGAAAAAGTATAGCGAAAAAATAGAAAATGAACCAGCCCCCGCCGCAAGCAGCGTGGTATCTGGGCTGGTGCGTTATGAGTAGAGGTCCGATCGCGATCGGATCAGTAAATTTTAATCGGTTGCCCTTCATCCTCGCGGCAAGCCGCGAGATATTCGGGCAGGCATAATAAAAAAAAAGGGGGCAGGCGGAAACACGTTTTTTCTCTCGTCGACGAGAGCTCACACAATCCTCGGTAAAGAAGACTGCGCGAAAACGTATTTCAACCCCCGGCGTGTAAGCACACCAGTTTAAGCCCCAAGCGCTCGTTCAATTTCCGCGCGCGATGGCACGGATGATCCGCCAATACGCTGAAGTTTCAAAGAAGCGGCAATCGCCGCAGCGCGCATGGCGACAATAAGATACGCAGCGTCACAATGCAGCATTCCCTTTTTATCGTACAGGTACGCCAGCACTGTTGCCATGAACACATCCCCGCAACCGGTTGTGTCCTTTGTGCGAAGCGTTGACTCGACTGCTGGTTGGCGCACGCTCATTCCATCTCGCTTTACTGCGAATGAACCTTTCGGCCCCATCGTGAGGACAAGAAGTTCAAGTGCGGGATGCTCCACAAAGAACATGCGCATCATCGACGGCGTAAACGGGACACGCTGTTCGCGGCGAAATTGCTTTTTCCAGAAACCACGCATCTCCTCGGTACCAATAAACATGATGCGCGCAGGAATTGCACCGAGCAATCCTTCGTCAACAAGCTTCCGGTTTGGAGACAAAATCGTTCGCTGTTCGTCTCCCGGTACGAGCAACTGCGTGATGATCGGCACTTCGTCGGGTCGAACACCCGTGAAAATACGCAACGTCTTATCTCTTTGCCCCAAACCATTCACGTGATCGATAGCATCGATCGTCGCAGGATAACGGACGGGCGGTTTCGAAGGGATAAGATGGCGTCCCCCATTTGCGTAGAGGAGTACCGTTGCAACAGGCGTTTCATCGCGCACCGGAAGAAGCGTTGTGCCGATACCGGCAGCAGCAAGCTTCTCGGCGATGTCAGCATTCCCCGGACCATTCTTACCAACAGCGGCAATAACATGTGTCTCCCAGTTGTGCGCGGAGAGCGCCAATGCGACGTTTGCACTTGATCCCGCGATGACAGTTGTTGTCTTCGCGGGCTCGAGCTTTTCCACTCCATCGAGGATAATTCCCTCATGGAGGTGCTCAAGATTCGCGGAGACTCCAACGAGTGCATCCACGGGATGTCCTCCTTCTTTGTAAAGGGTCTATGCGATTTTTGTCGCAAGCTCAAGATGCTCTGGCGTGTTCACGCCAATGCTCTCAAGCGGATCAAGATCCATGCTGGCGATACGCTCGCCTTCATCGATCGCGATCCGCACAAGATCAGTCAAATAATATTCTTTCTGCATATTTTCGTTTTTCAGTTTCTCCAAGCTTGACCATAACCACGAGGCATCAAAACAATAGAGTGCGGGATTCACCTCACGGATTTTCAACTGTTCCGGCGTCGCGTCTTTGCGCTCTACAATGCGCACCACTTCCCCGCCCGCATTGCGCAGTACACGTCCAAATTCATAAAATGGTTTACGCCAATCTTCAAAATCTTCCACGATCGTCGTCATCATGGTTAACACGCGATGCTCCCGCTCATGAAGAAAGCGAAGTTTTTTAATCGTCGAGAGGTGGACAAACGGATGATCACCGTAAAGCACCATGATCGCATCCGCTTGATGCTGAAGCAGGGGACGCGTAATCTTCAGTGCATGCCCGGTTCCAAGCTGCACATTCTGAAAAACATAATCATATCCCGCGCCCAATTTTTCTTTCACGAGTGAAGCTCCTTGTCCTACAACGATAACGGGTTTTTCATCAACATGAGAAGCGTGCACCGCGTCCAAGAGATACGAAATGAGCGGCTTCCCCTTTAAGAGCGCAAGTGCTTTCGGTAATGCAGAATTCATGCGCGTGCCTTTCCCGGCAGCAAGGATGACAACACGAGTACGCATAATTATGGTAATGTATTCCAAAGATGTTCAAAAAGCATCTTTTGGGTTTTTGCTATTCCTTCATCTTCAATGATAACCCCGAGCGGCGTTGCCGAACTATCGATAGAAAGATACGCCGTCTTGTCGCGATAAATAATAATGTACGTAGGAGTGCTCGACTCCTTTGTCAGCCATTTACGATCAGAGAGTGGTTGTTCTTCGCCCCCCTCACCGATCGCAATAACGCGCGCATGAATTTTTCGTTTGATACGCTCTTCGGTAAATGATGGGTACGTCTTATGGAGCGCCTCACGAATCGTTGCAGAGGAGTAGACATAATATGTTCGAACTTCTCGTTCTTCCATCGTGTGCAATACGTCAAGCAAAATTTGACGCACTCCATGGTGTCCTTCATAGTATCGCGCGACCGGCTTTCCTCCTGCTTTATGAAAAATGGATCGCAGCTCCGGAATCGCAGCGAGAATATCTTGCTTCGATTTTGCGAGTTCCTGTTCGCGCGCAACGATCACGTCAGTAAGCTTTTCGGGATTCTCTGCGACAAAATATTGATGCTTGTCTCGATGATAATACGCAATAAGTCCCACATCGATAAGCTGTCGAAGAATATCATACGTCGTTCCCCTATTCGTTCCTGCTTGTACGGCTATCTTCCGCACCGGTGACGGACCAAGTGTCAAACAAGAAAGATAGACGTGAATCTCCTTGTCCGATAAGCCTAATTTTTTTAACGCGGGGGTAATTTCCATAAATTTTTACTACGTAACACAACAATTATAAAATACAGCTTTTATCTATTCTTGTCAATTTTTTTCCTACATACTTTGTGGATAATACTAAATAATGGCTAATATATGATAAAATAATAAATTATTTTTGTCACTAAAAAATCTACATTATAAAAAAGCCACTTCATAAAGAAGTGGCTAACGAAGTATCGGATGCAGAATATTCTCGAGCGCCAACGCGAGTTTTTGCGGTTGATGCCGCGCCAACGTCGAGGCTGACGCAAGATTTGCGGCAACGAATCGAGGCTTCCCCTCTTGCGGAATATCCGCAATGCCAACGGGAAAGCGCTGTTCCTTTGCATAGCGATCGAGGATCTTCTTTGGAAGTGGTCGATCGTTGTAAAGTACAACATCTATCGTCCCCTTTCCGAGATATTTCTCAACGACCGAAAGGAAGCGTTGTACATCGTACCCGTCAGTCTCACCAAACTTGGTCATAATGTTCGTGACCAAGATTTTGGTAGCCGACGATGCTGCCATTGCTTCTGCCATTCCTCCCGGAAGAAGCGACGGTAAAATGCTCGTCCAGACGTCCCCCGGTCCCAAAATAATCACGTCGGCATTTCGAACACGACGAAGAACTTTTGGATGCGCACGCACATCCTTGTTCAACCATACACGCTTTAATGGTGACGGCGTACGTCCCTCGCGCAACGCTCTCTCACCACGCGTATCAAGGTTCGATTCACCTTCATGTTTCGTGCCGCGCTCGGACTCTGCGCAGAGCTGCACATCCTCGAAGGTGACCGGCATGACTTCGCCGTCCACATCAAGAAACTCATGCATCCCCGCAAGACCGCGCATGAAATCTTCCGTTTGCTTAACAAGCATCGTGAAGAGCAGGTTCCCTGCGTTATGCCCGCCAAGCCGTCTCTTCCCCTTCGCCCCAGAAAAACGGCGGCGAAGAAGTTCGATCAATACTTCTTTATGTTCCGATCGCGAGAGCGCCAGAAGACACTGATTGATATCACCAGGAGGCAACATGCCTTGCTCCACGCGCAATCGTCCGGATGAACCACCCGAATCAGTTGCCGTGACAATTGCGGTCACATCGCAAGGAATCTCCTGACGAAGAAGCTGCACGGCAGTGAGAAGGGTATAGTGACCCGTTCCCCCACCGATGGTCACGATACGCCTTTTATTCTTCATTACGTTTCCTCCATGGGTCTTTTCGGAATACCCATCGCCTGAAGTTCAGCGATACGCTCCTCATACAGATGACCTCGAATTTCCTCGACAGACGTTTCTGCCGGCACATGGAAACCACAGTCCACCCCACCGCCCGAAATAAAGAGCGCATTATTGCTCTGACATTCGAGCTTGTTGGTGGCAGGATTCAATACGAGGTCGTAGTCGCGCGCAAAATACACGCAACACACCGGGCACTGCACTATTGTTATGGGCATGATACCTTCCTCTCTCAATATGGATTGTTGTCAACGTACACGCTCTCCTCTTATATCGCAGATCATGGAAAAAGTCAACCCCCTGTGGTACAATACGAACGTATGAAAATCATTGTCTTTACTGGTGGCGGCATTGCGCCGGCACTTAATGCAACGCTCTACGGTATCATTACCGAGGCACAAAAGCGACATTGGCAGGTCTTTGGAGGTCTCTTTGGATGGGCGTCACTTTTGCCGCATGGAAAAATCATAGATCTTTCGCATACGGATATACGTTCGATCCAAAAACAAGGAGGAAGCTTCCTTCGCTCTTCGCGTACAAACCCGCTGCGCAATGCCGCAACAACGTCGAGCATTCTTCGTACGATAGAACGATACCGCTTTGATGGAATTATTCCCATCGGTGGAGACGACACGCTGGGCGCCGCGCATCGTCTTGCAGCGCAACATCATCTTCCCATCATCGGCGTTCCAAAAACGGTTGACAATGATCTCGCGTGCACGTATTTCACTCCCGGGTTTCCGACAGCCGCGGCAACACTCGCGCGCTATACCGATGCATTGAAGCAAGCAGCGTACGGCGCGAAACGTATATTCGTCATCGAAGTCATGGGCGGAAAAGCTGGGTGGCTCTCTACAGCATCCGCGCTTGGAGGTGCCGATTGCATTATTCCCCCCGAACGTCCCGTATCCCTTGCTCGCATTATAGCGCTCACCAAAAAACGCTATAAAGAAAACGGTTCGCACGCCGTTGTTGTTGTTGCGCATCAAGCACGCATTGGAAATTTACAAAGCACCTATGCGGTGCAACACGACGCGTACGGCATTAAGCGCGCGCATCTCATTAGCATTCCGCTTCGCGACGCGATAGAAAAAAGCCTCGGTATTGAAACATTAATTGCGCTCCCCGCGAACATCGTAAGCGCGGCAGACCCAATTCCTCGCGATCAAACTTCCGCAGAAGCGATCGGTCGGTATGCCGTTGGACTCATTGCAAAAAAATGCTACGGATACATGGTCGCTGTTGGAAAAACATTCCATCCCATAGCTGTTCCTCTTGCGGCTGCTGTCGCGAAAGAAGCATACCATGCGCTTACTCCCCAAGACTTTGATTTTAAAAATCTTCGACCACGGCCGTCGCTTCTACGCTATCTCGAAGCAATTACCGGTATATCGCGTAGTACCGAAAAGCCATACACGCGCTTTTTAAAAAAATTTGCCTCATAAAAAAACTGACTCAACGTAGAGTCAGGGTGCGTCCTTGGGACGCAATTGCGAAAGATGCCGGAGCAGTTGGTCACGACTCGGCATGCCTCCATGTCCGCCGATCGCCATGATGTTGCTTGTCGCTGAAAATGCCGCGAGCGAAAGTGCGTCAGTAATCGTACATCCCTCATGAAGAGCGAAAACGAAACCGAGAAGAAATGCGTCACCTGCTCCTGTCGTATCAACGACTTTTGGCGTTGCTTGATACGCTTCAATTTCACGATATTGCCCGCGAATAACTGCAACCGCTCCTTTGACACCACGCGTCACAATAAGTGTTGGAACGGCAGTCTGCTTCGCGATTCTTTCGATATCACTTGGGAAAGATAGCGCGCCTTCCTCTCTCTCCAAGAAAATTTCCGCTTCTCGCTCGTTTATTTGTAAAATGTCTACGAGCGGAATCACTTTTTCAAGTTGACGACGGATATCTTTATCGGATGGTGAAAGGATCGACGGATTCGGGATAAAGCATGTCATGATGCCTCGTCGCCGTGCGCGCCGAAATGCTTTTCGTACGAGTGTAAGCTCTGGTATACGAATCCCTGTTGCAAACATGTGCGTCGCCCTGCTTTTCTTTATTTTCCTCAAGGCATCATTCGCATCATCTTGCGTGATCTTGTACCACGGTTTATAGGAAAGAACCGTACTCTTTTCACACTCATCATCACCATCAACAATGATGAAGGTAATGGGAGTCATCGGTCGGTTGACCTCCACGAGCTGAATGCCGTGACGAAGAGCATAAAGCCGTATGTCGCTCGACAAGAGGTCATGCGGAACATTCACGAGAGACGTGATGAGGCGCACCGAAGCGCCGACCCTTCGAAATCCTACTGCGATGTTTAATGCTGATCCCGCTGGCTTGCACTCTACTTTCGACGGTGCGGTAAAACGAATGGGCGTACGCTTCTCTCCTCCAATAGTGAGTACGTACTCATCCCGCTCAACTGCGGGACTACGAGAAAATGTTGCGAGATTATGTTTCCCTTCAGGAAGTCGATCAAGCGACGTATCTTCGCCGACAACGTTCAAGAGAGACCGCAAAAAAGGAATCTCCACGTTTGCGGGTCCAATACAGACGACATCCATTTCTCCCATGTTCCGCTCCTTCTATCTGTCTATGATGAGTGATTGTATAAGAGCATCCTAATACTCACGCACCCTATTCCTACCACACTTTACCTCAATAAGTCAATCCCCCCATCAAAACAAAAGATGACATACGTATGTCATCTGCAGAAAATCATTATGAAGTGCTGGAACAATTATTGCGTCACTTGTGCGTAGGAAACATTTCCAAAAGAACGTCACGCAATTCCTTGTGATTGGCAACGACACGATCAGCCTGTTGTAAGGCGTCAGGAACCGCAATAATTGCTATACCGATGGTAAATGCACCAATCTTTTTTGCCGTCGCGATGCTTACTGGTGAATCTTCAACGACGACACATTCTTTGGGACCTTTTCCCAGTTCACGCATTGCGCGCATATATAATTCTTCATCTGAAAAAATCAATGGCTTTACCGGAGGAGTAACAATCGTATGAAAATATGAAAGAAGATCAGCGCGCGTAAGAAGTATGCGCGCGTTTCTACTTGCAGAAACCGTCGCGAGCGCAACCCCTCTTCTTTGCAGTGTACTTAAAAGCTCAACAATGCCGGAGAAGGGACGTGGCGCATCAAGAGCAATAAACTGATCAAAAATTTTCTGTTTCCGCTGCGCCATTTCCTGCACACGTTCTTCTGATATATTTCCCATCATCTTACGGATCCCCATCTCACGCGTTCCACCGCTCACCTTTGTCTGAAAATCCACCATCGTAAATGGTACTCCTTCTTCCTCAAAAAGACGCTTCCACGAAATGAATTGGTGGAAGTTGCTATCAATAATCACCCCTGAACAATCAAAAAGGATAGCGGAAGGCGATTGTCGCATAATAGAGAAGTCTAATAGAAAAAGTGTATCATGAAATAAAAAAGAGTCAACCTATGATGGGGTTGACTCGGTCGGACTTTGTTGTAGCTGCTGGAGATATTGCAGTAGTGCATCTCCCTTCGGGATTCCGGCATGTCCACCGGGAAAGCCGATATTCCCCGAAGCGGAATATGCTCCAAGCCGTAGACACTCAATGGGAGAGCACTTACGGTCATGTCCAAAAAGAAACCCTACTGTAAATGCATCTCCGGCGCCCGAAGTATCCTGAATGCGCTGTGGTGGAAATGCGGGGATTTGATAGTACTGACCATCAATCACCGCAGCAACCCCCTTTGCACTTCGTGTGACGATGGTTATCGGCACCTTGGCTATATCAGCAAGAGCTTTTACGTCTTCAGGAAAACGTAACCGTCTACGCCCTAAACCAAGATAGACCGCCACTTCCCTCTCATTGATCTGCAGAATCTTCGTCTTCCGCAGTATATCCCCCAACAACAGCTTTCGTTCTAATTCTTTTTTCTTGTCAGCCCGAGACATCTTCTTCTTGTCTTGTGACTTCTTTGTTGGGGCAAGAAGACCCTCATTCGGAGTAAAGCACGTTACGACTCCATACTTCTCTGCAATCGCAAATGCGCTTGCAATGAATGGAAGTTCATCAAGTTGACGTATACCAGCTGCGACAAGATGTGTAACCCCTTGTTCTGCTCGCAAGTCGCGTAACACTCGTTCAATCTGCTTTTTTTTCAGATGATACGGGGGCTTGTACGCAAAGACAATACTCCGCTCCACTCCTTCGGGAAGCCCCCAGATAATAAACGTTACTGGTGTTGCTTGCCGACTGAAAACTGAAAGAAACTGCATACCTTTTTTCTCGAGGTACGTCTTAATTCCCGCAGAAAAGAAATCTTTCGGATTATCCGCCAATGCAGTAATGACTTTTACTTCTGCGCCAGCTCCAGCAAGTCCAAGCGCGATAGCAACCGCTCCACCACCAGGAGAAAGTCGGAGTGTCGAGGGAGCAGAAAATGTCACGACCTGTTTATTGTCGCCGATATCCAGACTGTACTCCGTGATTTTTTCTCCCCAAAGATACCCATAACTAGTAAGGCCATACTTTCCTCCAGAAAACTTCTCGAGAGGGTCTTCTCCGGTCATCGCTCGAGGGAGCGAATCACGGGAGAAAAGAATCTCCATATTCGCCGACCCTATACAGACAACCTTCATGACTATCCCTCCTCCAAAAAGCCTTCTAGAGCGTCCTCGCTTACGCCCTTCTTCCATGTTGTCAAACAACAATCTATAGGATAAAAGGAGTTATTAACTTCTCCTTTTTAGTTTAGTGTACATACGATCCTCCCACACTCTTCCGATGCTGTCAAGACTGTTTTTTCATGAAAAATTTTCTTCGCAAAAACAAAAACTCCTCTTTTGAAAGGGGAGTTTTTGATAGTTCTGGCGATGGCCTACTCTTGCAGGACCGAGTTGGGTCCAACTACCATCGGCGCTGGTGCGTTTCACGACTCTGTTCGGGATGGGAAGAGGTGGTGCCACACCGCTCGAATCACCAGATATCCGAGCACATACTCTTTCGAGCATATGCTCGGTCTATCCAATGACTTGTGCATTGAACAAACGTTCGCAGAATTCTTGTGGTTAAACAATGGGTCTATTAGGACGACTCCGCTGAAACCCTTACGGGTCTTACACGTATCGCCTATATACCGTGTAGTCTACACGGGACCTCAATAACGAAATCTGATCTTGGAGGAGGCTTCGCGCTTAGATGCTTTCAGCGCTTATCCGAACTGAACTTGACTACCCGGCGATGCTCTTGGTAGAACAACCGGTACATCAGAGGTTCATCCTTCCCGGTCCTCTCGTACTAGGGAAGAATCTCCGCAAATTTCCGCGCCCACGACAGATAGGAGACCGAACTGTCTCACGACGTTCTGAACCCAGCTCGCGTACCGCTTTAATTGGCGAACAGCCAAACCCTTGGTAGCTTCTCCACCACCAGGATGCGATGAGCCGACATCGTACTTGATTCCACAATTTCGTGTGGCGTAGACTATATCTTCTTCTTGCGCTGGATGATAGCGGACTCCGACGTAAGGTCGGAGCGTGACCCGCATGATCTCAGTTATGACTTGTGCAAGAGTCGGCGTGTGATCCACCTATAAGACGAGGTGAATCTTCCCTTTCGGGTCAGTCGTTACGGGGTCATGAGCGCTACGCGCTAAATTTCTAATTTCTAATTATTCTAATTTCTAAATTTTAGGAATTAGGTTAATTAGGTTAATTAGACATTCCACTGCATAGCAGTGCTGACTTCCCACGGTGTTGCCGTCCGCCGTGAAGCGGATACGGGTTCACCGTTATAAGCCGATTTGTCTCTTTCCTATCTATCTAACTTTTATACAGTTTAGACGAACTTATGAGGATAAACATTACTGTTTGTGCACCCCGATTGTGTTGAGGTGCCAAACCGCCTCGTCGATATGAGCTCTTGGAGGCGATCAGCCTGTTATCCCCGGAGTAGCTTTTATCCGATGAGCTTCCACCATCCTATGTTGAATGGTCGGATCACTAACATCTACTTTCGTAGCTGCTCGTCCTGTCAGACTCGCAGTCAAGCAGGCTTGTGCGTTTGCGCGTCATGCTCGATTTCCATCCGAGCTAAGCCTACCTTTGTATACGCCTCCGTTACTTTTTAGGAGGCACCCGCCCCAGGTAAACTACCCACCAGCTACTGTCCCACGGTTAGATAATAACCGTTGGTTAGAATTCCATAAAAACAAGGGTGGTGTCTCATTGGCGCCTTGCGGCTCCCACCTACGCTGAACATATTTTCATAAAATCCAATAGCAAGTTGTAGTAAAGCTTCACGGGGTCTTTTCGTCTAGCCGTGGGTAACCTGCATCTTCACAGGTCTTGCAATTTCGCCGAGTCCCTCGCTAAGACAGTCGCTTGGTCGTTAGGCCATTCGTGCAGGTCGGAACTCACCCGACAAGGGATTTCGCTTAATAATGTTACAATCACTATGATTGATCCGATTGAGTGTTCGGATTCTGCATGTCGCCATACAGTTCGGACTATATCTTCCACGCCACATTGGCGGGTCTGGCGTATAGTCTCTGAGGATTCTAACGTTTTTGCATTCCTTTCCGATTCATCGTTGACGCGATATTTCTAATCTTCTCCAACCCATCTTTAGTAGAATGGATTTTCTTTTCCATAAGTTTGAGCGCTTTCTTGAATTTCATGAAATCTTCTCGTTTCGCGGTTCGTAATCTGTAGTGATCAAAAAATGGAATAATCTTCTCGCGAAGATCTTTCATCGATCGCACACAGAAACGATAGAGATGTTCATGATGATTGTCTGATCGTCGGTTCACAAACACCTTTCCACAATTGAAGAATTTTTGCATTTCATGAAGAACATGAACGCTCTTTGCACCTTGCGTCACGATAAACTCGGGGAACACTTGCCATCCATGTTTTGTTGTTATGTTTCGGAAAAGGCTAATAAGAAAACTTCCTTCTCCATCAACAAAACCAACAATCCACGATGGAATCGCTAGTCTTTCCTGCTGGTTGTCTGCACTGGAAGCATTTTTACGTGGCATAATTCTATGGTCGAATTATACCATAGTAGCTCCAGATACGACAGAGATTCCAGCATACAGCCAAATTTTCTTCTACATCTCCGCGGCATACGAAGTTCGAAGGGAGTCTTACACTCCACTAAGGCAGTAGATCCACCTTAGGACGATTATAGTTATCGCCGGCGTTCATCAGCGCTTAGATTCAAGGCTGCCCCCGTCTTGCGACGGGATGACCTCTCCTCGTAACGTTCTGACACTGGCCAGGCATCAGTCCCTATACTTTGCCTTACGGCTTCGCAGGGACCTGTGTTTTTGTTAAACAGTCGCCAAGCGTCTTTCGCTGCGGCCCCGCTTGCGCGGGGCAGACCTTATCCCGAAGTTACGGTCGTTATATTGCCGAGTTCCTGAGCGAGGGTTCTCTCGTACACCTTGGGATACTCTCCCCATCCACCTGTGTCGGTTTACGGTACGGGTACCGCACGACAAAGTTTCTTCGCTTTTCTTGGCTCTCACTTTATGCGTATTGGCTCGGTCTTGCGACTTCACCTGCGTCCTCTGCATTGCTGCAGAATACATGTGCATATCCAAAGCACACACGCACCACATGAAAGCGCACGAAGAAATGACTCGTACGGTAGTGCAGGAATATTAACCTGCTCTTCCATCGGTTACGCCTTTGGGGCCTCACCTTAGGATCGACTCACCCTGGGTCGAGTTGCGTTGCCCAGGAAACCTTGGATTTACGGTGGTCAAGGTTTTCACTTGACTTTTTGCTACTTATTCCAACATTCGCACTCCTGTCCGCTCCACGCCGCCTTACGGCGTACGCTTCATCGCAAACAGGACGCTCCTCTACCACATATGCCGATAAATCGGCACAGTCCACACCTTCGGTAGTATGTTTAGCCCCGTTGCATTTTCGGCGCAAGGCAACTTGACGAGTGAGCTGTTACGCTTTCTTTAAAGGATGGCTGCTTCTAAGCCAACCTCCTCGTTGTCCAAGTCGCCTCACTACCTTTTACACTGAACATACATTTAGGGACCTTAGATGGTGGTCATGGGCTGTTTCCCTTATGACGAATGGAGCTTCGCCCCCATCGTCTGACTCCCGGATTATTAATTTGCAGTATTCGGAGTTTGGTTGAGGTACGTAAGCTTGCGCTATCGCACCCCATTCAGTGCTCTACCCCTGCAAGGAACATCCGAGGCTAGCCCTTAAGCTATTTCGAGGAGAACCAGCTATTAGGGGGTTCGATTGGAATTTCTCCCCTAGCCACAGCTCATCACCAAGTGTTGCACGGCTCGTGTGTTCGGGCCTCCCCTTGTCTTTCGACAAGGTTCACCCTGGCCATGGCTAGCTCACCCCCGTTCGGGTCTCATCCACGCTGCCTACCCAAGATATATCGATAGTTCGAAGCATCGAACTGTCGATATATCAAAGGTAACGCCCTTGTAAGACTCGCTTTCGCTCTGCCTCCGTCACCGCAGTGACTTAGACGAGCAACGTGGAATAAACTCGTTGGATCATTCTTCAATAGGAACGCCATCACCCCGGCTTGCGCCAAGGCTCTGACTCTTTGTTCGCATATGGTTTCAGATACTATTTCATCGCCCTCACCGGGCTGCTTTTCACCTTTCCCTCACGGTACTATACGCTATCGGTCACAAAACATATTTAGCCTTCGACCTATAGTCGGCCGGACTTCCCACAAGGTTTCTCGAGCCTCGTGGTACTCAAGATAAACAATCAGAGAGTTTTAATTCTTTTCGTTTACAGGGCTATCACCTTCTCTGGCAGGCCGTTCCAGGCCTTTCTCCTAAGAATCAAACCCCCGAAGGGGATTCCTCTCTCTCTCATTTTCAAGGATGAAATCACTGCTCTCTTTTAACACGTATAAGACATGTGGCCCTTGCGCCTTCATGAATATGCTTTCCAATCATTCTTTCGAATAACGAATTACACGAACAATAGTCAAATACGTTTCGGCTAATCCCTTTTCGCTCGCCACTACTCAGGGAATCATTCTAATTTTCTGTTCCTCCGGTTACTGAGATGTTTCACTTCACCGGGTACGCTCCCCACATTGCTGCGGGGTTATCCCGATATTATCGGAATAGGGTTTCCCCATTCGGAAATCCTCGGATCAAAGGTTGCTTGCCACCTCCCCGGGGCTTATCGCAGGCTGCTACGTCCTTCGTCGCTGTTTTGTGCCAAGGCATCCACCATATGCTGTAGCTGTCTAACCACAAGAATTCTAAGAACGTTCCTTTGTTCTCAAATTCTTTTTACTTTTTTTCTTGACCACTTTATATATTTTTAGGTGTACTCTTTCCCCATAGTGAACCTCGAATTCTCCTATGAGGATCTGACTTAACGAAATTGCATTCTTTTTTCGTTTTACTACTTTTTAGCTCCGACGACCTTTCGGTGTCGGAGTCCCGTACCCTTTCGGGTGTCGGGGTTGTCAAGGTTCGTGTATTACATCCTCATCTCGAGCTCTCTCGTTCCCGAGATGAAGAAATAATTTAAAGAGGCCGCGGAAGCGGCCCCTTTGAAATACTCAAAAAGAGACGACTATCCGCTGTGCGTTCGCTTTAGATTCTGTTGTGCAACATTAAACATTTCGCTGATTTTGCTTGTTTTTATCGTGGATAAGGTGGGGATCTCCCCCAAAGTTCCTCCTTATTATATCCTTTTCCAAATCGGTGTCAAGAGCGCGGCTGAATGACAATTCCCGACCGCTGTAATAATGGAATAAGCACCTCCATCGGCAACCCCATGTTCCCTGTAAGCGAACCATTGATTGATGCGAAAAACGTCATGCCGTATGGATGCGCGGGAGAATATGCAGAAGACCATATTGTCACGGGAAGCCGTGCGACGTACGCATCGATCTCCTGTTCGACGATTGTACGAAAAACAAAGTGAGTTTCGGTGGTCGTCGAAAAATCAATCGCGCGCTCACGATCAAGGTAACAG
>JAUSHC010000011.1 GCA_030648795.1 bacterium
ACCAGGGGTGTCGGGGACGGGCAAGACGCAAGACGCCGAAAGCGTCAATCTCGCAAGGGCGCGAGCATCAACTCCGGAACTTCCGGGAACGCACCACGCGGAGAAAGCCGCTGTCGTCGTAGCCCGGGTGGTGCCAGTCGACGTGCAGGCCGTCGTCGTCGAAGTCGCCGACGCAGACGCGAAGGCCATCGGAGGCGAGAGTCGGACCCCAGTGATACCAATTCTCCAGCAAGCGCTCCTGAGTGAGCTGGAAAATCGTGAGAACTGCCTCGACCAGAGCGACTTCATCAGCCCGCTCAAAATCCGAACCAGACGCCTGGATGTGTACATCCTGGACGTCCCAGCTCGTGGAACCCCACTTGCCGGCGAAGTCGAATAGGTAGTAGCCAGGCGTGGGCTTCCGATTTGCCCACTTATCTTCAGAGGATCCCAGCCACCACTTGCTGTCCTTGAAAAAACACGGCTGTTTCTTCGGGTCGATGCCAAACCGTGCGTGCAGTTCGCGCATACTCCAGCGTCCGAGCACGCGCACGAGTCGGAAATCCGCCTTGCCGGACGCATTGTCGAGCGCGGCGTTCTGGAGATCCGCTTCGGTAAAGCGAATAGGCAGATCGTCACCGAGTTCGACATTCCATTTCTTCGCCACTCGCGCACCAGCGTAGACGCGGTTACTTCCGAGGATCTTGCGCGCGATCTTCAAGCTCACCATGCGCGCAGACGATGGGCCACCGGTCTCCGCCTCGACCAGATCAAAAACCTTGCGGAAGAGTAGCTCGCTTCCTGCGAGCGCACTCCAGAAAGGACGTCCTGCACCGACCTTGCGGCCGGTAACCACGGCCTCATGTACAAGACCGTTATCCTTCCCAAACTCTTCCACTTCCACCATTGGAGACGCACCATGCGTTTGTGGCATGACACACCTCACTTTCGTGAAAAGAACTTTCCCGAGTACCGTCGGGAGAACGGGTGCCTGCAATGTGCAGACAACAATATCTTATACCACACCTCTCCTATGTTGTCCAGTCGTTCGTTATAAACGCCTTCTTCCCCGCTTTACGTTGCAGATATTTATATACCTCCAGTCCCGCGATTGCCCCCTGTCCCGCCGAGATAACCACTTGTTTGTAGTCCGCGTCGGTGAGATCACCAGCCGCAAAGACGCCTGCGCATGACGTCGCCATCCGCGCATTCACCACAACCGCGTTCGTTGCATCAAGCTCCACAAGTCCCTTCACGCACTCCGTTTTTATCACATGCCCCATCTCGACAAACACGCCGTCAACAGAAAGTTCCTCGTCACCAAAAATTGTATTCCCTGAGCTTGCCTGCCCCGCCGTGGCGGTGGTCGAAGGGCTACCAGTAAGAACAAGTGTCGTCACAAATTTTTCTCCTTTCACTTCTTTCACCGTGTGCTCCGGCAAAAACTGAATAACTGATGATGCTGCAATCTGCGCGACAAGATTCGTGTCACCAACGAGCTTCGCCCGGTTATGCACGAGATACACCTTCGGACAAATCTTTGCGAGAAACAACGCCGCATCCATCGCGCCATTTGTTCCGCCAACAACCGCGACTGTCTTTCCTTTGTAGAGTGGTGCGTCGCATGTGGCGCAGTAGTGTACGCCCTTACCGGAAAATTTTTCTTCTCCAGGCACACCCATATCTTTCGGCGTCATGCCGAAGGCAAGGATCACGCTTTTCGCTTGATGCTCGCGCCCTTGCTTCGTCCGGACAATAAATTCATCACTGGACTTCTCTATTCTTATCACTTCATCAATCTCGGTTGTCGCACCATGCTTTTCCGCCTGTCGCCAAAACTTTGCAAGAAGATCCGATCCAGAAATTGTCTCAATAAAACCTGGATAATTCTCGATATGTTGCGTGAGTAACGCCTGTCCGCCAACATCTTTTGCAATCACAAGGGTCGCAAGCGCTCTACGGCTTGCATACAAAGCGGCGGTGAATCCCGCCGCCCCACCACCCACCACAATTACATCCCACATTTTCCCTTTCTCTATTTCACTCATAAGCGGAGCTGCTAAAAACTACCCAATCAATTCATCTATCTTTTTTTTCAACGCCTCTCTCGTCTGCATGCCTACCATCTGTTCTGCGACTTCACCATCTTTAAAAAATAAAAGCGTTGGAATGCTCATCACATGATATTTTGTTGCGGTATTCGGATTTTCATCGACATTCAACTTACCGATCGTAATCCCCTTCCCCGCATATTCTTTCGCGAGCTCCTCAACAATGGGACCAAGCATCCGACACGGCCCGCACCACGGCGCCCAAAGATCAACAAGCACCGGCACTTTGGATTCTAATACTTCTTTCTGAAAATTATCGTCGGTAAAAACGTGTTCGGACATAGATAAAAAATGAATAATAAATCGCTTTTCGATTATAACACTCAACGATGCTTCCGCAAGCCCTTAATACACTCCTTTCAATAAATCCCGATGGAACGAAACGATCTGTGGCGCAACAATTTCAATTCCCTCAATTTCTCCTTCAGTACTACTCACAATAATCTTGTCATCGGCGACGAAAGAAAGTTCAACTCCTCCTCGTACCACACGCACAATATTCTTTATACGTTTCTTTGCCCGCCCGAGAAGACTACCCGCTTCTTCTCGCGTCACGGATCGAACGCGCCAATCCTCTTCCTTCTCCTCGCTTTCCAATAGGGCGAGTAAATGATCAACGACGTACATTCTCTCATGTACCAATTGACGAAATTTATCGGGGTCTTCCGCTTGATAAAAAAATTTATTACCAATCTTGGAAGAATTGATAAACCCCCTTTCTTCAATAGAGCGGATATACTCCTGACACGACGTTCTTTTGATCCCCGTTGCCTCCGCTATCTCTGAAACGGTCGCACCGCCCAGTTGTAGGAGCGCTTTATACACTCGAATTTCTTGCTCGGTAAAATTGAATTGCTCTAAAAGTTTTTCCATAACTCAAAATAAAAATTGTGTAGTTGTTTGTTTCTAAACCCAAAAACACGAACCGTTCCCTCAAGCGTTGTGAACACTACCTTATCACTCCATACCAATAAAGACACTGCACCGTTGCATGGCTTGAATATGGGAGCGATGCCACGTTGCCGTGAACGCTTCATGTAAAATTGCCAATACCCCCCGAGGTGCTGTGTGAACACCGCCTCATTGCCGATAATATGCATCCTACTTTTTTCGCGAAGTGATTTTTCAAAAAGTGTTTTTAAGGATGCGATATCATGATAAACGCGCAGACGCAATTTGTTTTTTCTTTTCTCGTACAATGTTTCCATCTGCGGAAATTCGTGCTCTACAAGCCGTTGTTGATTTTTTATATATTTTTTTAATGCCGGAACAGGAAGCGCTCGATAGTCTTTGACTCCACGAAAGGTTGTACAAACCACCAACCCCTTATCCTGCAGAGATGCTAACACATGATAGGTCGTTGGTCTTTTAATATGTGCGCGCTGCGCAAGAGAAAGCGCCGTTCCCTTTTTCATGGCTAAAAGAGCTTCATAGACAGAAGCTTCTTTATCATTCAAGCCGAGTGTTTGTAGTTCGTGAAGTATCGTCGAATGCATATTTGACGTTATTTTTGACATCAATTTCCCTATGTACCATCATACTTTATACTACAACGTTAATCAAATATAACCCAAACACTATGCATCAAAAACCAGTATACGCGTTCAATAATACGAACACCGCCCTTTTAGCAGTAGACGCTCAAAAAGCATTCGGTACGGTTGTCCCTGTACCTGATGCGCAAAGCGCCCTTTCTCATATGAGAACCGCTATACATTTCTGGAAGAAAACGGGTGGAAAAGTATATCTCACAAAGCATATTTTCTCTTCGCACGACTCCGTAGGAAGAATCGCCGACTTTATACCGGGGATTGGGAGCATAATGGCCGAAGGATCCCCTCACACAGATTTTCATAAAGGAATCGAGGGGGACGTCATTATTCTCAAGAATAGATTCAATGCACTTATAGGAACCGATTTAGAAAAAAGATTAAAATCAGAAAACATTAAAACCGTGGTTGTCTGTGGACTTACCACACCCATCTGCGTCCAAGCAACGGTAGACGGACTCTTTATGGCCGATTTCCAAGTTGCAGTATTGAGCGATGCGTGCGCTTCACAACCCCTTGGAGATGTATCGGCGCAACAAGCCCACCAGTACGCACTAGAGCGACTACGATATGTATTCGCTCAGATTTTAACAACTGATGAATTTATTCTTCATTCATAGTATGATTCGTAATATGCCAACAACAAAATGGAAATTAATAGTCAGTAGACGCGTATCCGTCTTAAGAGCGTTTCTTA
>JAUSHC010000026.1 GCA_030648795.1 bacterium
GGGCACAATTCGCCGATCAACTCGTCACGACGATCGTCGGGAATAAACCGCTTCATTTTCGCGAGATCACGCCCGAGCAAAAACGACTTTTCCTCGCACAACTTTTTGAGGCAGCGCCGGTGCTCCAAGGCATTAAAGCGGATGTTGACCTTGCGATGGTTTCACTCAACAATGTTCCGAATCAGTTTCTTTTACCACCACTCGAAGCAGCAGTGCAGCCATTGAAGGAACAATTGCCACGCGTGCAGCACAGTTTAGCGATTGCTCTTCCGCTTCTCGATGCGTTGCCACTCGTTTCCGGCTATCCCAAAGCGCAACGGTATCTTTTCTTGTTTCAAAATAATGATGAACTGCGGCCGACCGGTGGTTTTATCGGGACGTATGGCATTCTGGATCTTCGTGACGGTGAGATCCAATCGTTGTTTACCGATAATATTTATCGTCTTGATCGTTTGGCAGATCGCGAGAAACGATTACGCGTTGTGCCCCCCGCGCCAATCAAAGATCATCTCAACGTAAAGTATTGGTTTTTGCGTGACGTCAACTGGTCGCCGGATTTTCCAACAACAGCACGGCAAGCGCTGGAATTTTATCAAAAAGAAAGCCGCGACCCATTACCCATTGACGGCGTGCTTGCAATTACGCCAACCGTTGTCGTACGTCTTCTGGAGCTTCTCGGTCCCATTACCGTTGGCGAGGCGCAATTTACATCAAAGAATCTTATCGATACGTTGCAATTTTATGTGGAGAAAGGATACGCGGAGGTTGGGCTTCCGGATATTGAGCGAAAAGAAATCATCGCAACATTGACAAAAGAAATTATGGAGCGACTTTCGACGCTTTCGTTGACACGCATTCCGGATCTTCTTGATATTGTCGAGGGCGCAATGCGCGAACGGCACGTGCTTATTTATGAAACGAATCCGGCATTGCAATCGCTCGTGATGAATCAGCAGTGGGATGGGCGTGTTCGTACCGCGCCAAATGATTTTCTTATGGTTGTCGACGCCAATCTTGGCGCGTTGAAAACAGACAGCGTTATGGAGCGAAAAGTTGCGTATACCGTGACTCCTGATCGTGGACGTCTCAAGGCAACGCTTTCAATAACGTATCATAACTCCGGGCTCTTTTCGTGGAAGACAACGCGCTATCGTACGTATACGCGTATCTATGTGCCGCGTGGCGCTGAACTTATTCGTTCGGACGGATTTATTTCGGAAGACAAAAAACAAACCGCAAAAGCGGCGGACAAAAGCGATGATCTTGGGAAGACCGTCTTTGGCGGATATCTTATTGTTGAACCGCGCGATACAAAAACAGTAACGCTTGAGTATTATCTCCCACCGAATGTCATGGAATCTTCCTATACGCTTTACGCGCAGAAGCAATCGGGGACGGAAGCGAACCCATTGCTTGTTACGTTGCAATTTGGTAAAAAGATTACAGCATGGCAGCCTACGGGCTTTCATGTGACAAAGAAAGGTGATACGCTTACCTTCCCAACCGATCTACGGGTAGATCGGCAATTTACGGTTGAATTCTAACAACACGCACCATGTGGTTTCAAAGAAAAATAGCTATTGATCTCGGCACGACGAATGTTGAAGTCTACGTGCCAAACCGCGGGATCGTCATTAACGAACCCTCGGTTGTCGCCATTTCGTTGGTTGATAAAAAAATTCTTGCGGTGGGGGAAGAGGCGAAAGAAATGATCGGGCGTACGCCGGACACGATTATTGCGTCGCGTCCTTTGAAAGATGGTGTGATTGCGGATTACAAAACAACCGAAGCGATGCTGCGATATTTTATTAATAAAGCACTTGGAGGCGTACACTTGTTTCGTCCGGAAGTCATGGTTGCGGTTCCTGCGGGGATCACATCAACCGAACGACGCGCGGTTATCGACGCAACAATCGCGGCGGGAGCAAAAGCTGCGTACATTATCAAGGAGCCGATCGCAGCGGCAATTGGCGCGAATATTCCGATTGGCGGCGCTTCGGGGCATATGATTATTGATATCGGTGGTGGAACGTCCGAGATTGCGGTTATTTCTTTGGGTGGTATTGTTGCCTCAACATCCGTGCGTATTGGAGGAAATAAATTTGACGCGGCAATTCAAGAACACACGCGTCGCCATTATGGACTTGCGATAGGGGAGCGGACTGCGGAAGAAGTGAAGATCAGCGTGGGCTCCGCGTTGTATCTCGACGAGAAAGAAAAAAAGCGGATTGAAATTCGCGGTCGTGATATGATTACCGGGTTACCGCGCGCACTCACACTTTCTTCCGATGATGTGACGGAAGCGATTCAGGATAATCTTGAAGGCATTGTGACGGCGATCAAAGAAGTGCTGTACCGCACGCCACCGGAACTTTCCGCGGATGTCATGGATAAGGGGATGATTCTTTCGGGCGGGTCAAGCCAACTGCGCAATATTGATCAGCTCTTCGCGCGTGCGACGGGCGTTCCTGCGTATGTCGCGGACGAGCCGCATCTGTGCGTCGTCAAAGGCACGGGCATCGCGCTCGAAAATCTCGAGTCATATAAACGAAGTATTTTAGCAACAAAATAATTTTTTAATTTTTATACCTATGCCAGAAACAACACCATCAGATGCGCGAGGAATGCATGAACTAACGCCCGAATCCGTTTGTACAGATATTGCGGAACTTTCAAAAAAACGGGTGATCACTCAGGATCAAGAACGCATTGGGGACGCCGCGCTTAAGGATAAAGAATTTGCACTTATCGCAAACCGCGCATTAAACCAAGGGACAGATCCGGAATTATTGCGCCGCACAGTTCCGGAGTCCGTGCATGCAATCGCGGAGCAGTTAGGACTTTCCGATGAAGATGCAAACAAAGCAATCGAAATAGCGCATTCGCGTGGACCGGGTTCACTTGCAAAGGATTCAGCTTCTGAATGGCTCTGGCTTACTCTTGCACGTTTTTCAACCGATGAAGCAGGGAAAGCGGGTTTGCCTCCGGAAAAAGTTCTTGCTGCTTCTGCCCGAAAGATTGTTGCTTTCGAACAGTATGCGGGAGGAAGTCCAAGCGTTGAAAAAGATGCGCGTGGGTATCGCGATGAGCTTTTAGAAAAAACAAAACCCGTAGGCACCGCTCCTCTTGGAACGAATGTTCCTCTCTATACTTCAGATCTTGGCTTTTACGCTGCCTATCGAACAGGAAATTCTGTTGCAGCAGTAAAAGATGCGAAAGGACTTGTCTTTTATGGTACTGATGGGAGCACCACATTAAAGGACGCGGGCATTGTTGTTGATAAAGAACTTGCCCCGGGATTTGGTATTGTTTTTCCTAAATAAGAATCGAAGAATAAACCCGCCGCTCTGGCGGGTTTTTTGTTGTCATTGTGCCTTGTCTGCCTCCGGCGAATAGGAGGATCTTTTCTATTTTTCAATTATGTGGTACCATGGGCGCACAGCATTTGATGCACTACTTTGCGTACACATTCAGAGGGAGGGAAAGATGAACAAGAAAGAAGTTTCGGCGCCGTTTACGCTTATGCGTATCCTGGCGTTGACGTGTGTGTTCTTTGGAGGGATGCTCGGCACTATCGGCTTCGGCAATCCCACCATTCCACATGTCCGACTGGTGACGGCATGCGCCGGAATTTTGCTGGTTGTAGGCGCAGCTTTCTGGGTGGTGGATCACCATTCCCGGAAGGAGCACAGCAGTCCAGAGATGCTTATGCTTTGGGCATTCCGGTTTTTCGGTGGACTCGGACTATTCAACCTTCTTGTCGTATGGAGGAGGATGTCGTAAGGAAAGGAGAGGCGCTTTCCTCTGTCCAAGAGTCACACACACGAGCGAGGGCACACCCACCCTCGTTTTTTTATTTGTCATTGCGAGCGAAGCGCGGCAATCTAGTTGTTTTTCTATAAGTTTTGTGGGATGATTGAGGAAGAATTACAGAGACCCGTTTTCCGAAGTGCCCTGTCATCCTCGCCCCACGATCTGTCATCCCCGCGAACGCGGGGATCCAGTGAAAAAATTAAACGATGGGGTTGTGGACGTGATCGTCAATGCAAAAAAATTTCATAACGCTGTCATTGCGTCGATTCCCTCTCCTATCAGGAGAGGTTAGGTGAGGTCTTTTTGTCATTGCGAGCCCGAATATTCCCTGAGCTTGCCTGCCCCGTACCGAGCCCTGCTCTGGTGCGTTGGGTCGAAGGGCGGGCGCGGCAATCTCGCTTTGATCTTCTGGTCATTTCGTGGGATGATAATGGAATGGAGTCATGAAAAAAATTATGAAAAGAAATAATCAGATAGCGAATAATAGTTTTACCGAGTTTTTACTTTACACTATTTCCAAACGGAAAAGTGAAGGTGGAGATTTTTTTACGCAATGAAAATATCTGGCTCACGCAAGAGAAGATAGCTCTTTTGTTTGGCGTACAAAGGCCAGCTATCACCAAGCATCTCAAAAATATCTTTGAAAGTGGAGAATTAGACAAGAAAATGGTTAGTTCCATTTTGGAACATACCACTATTCATGGTGCTTATGAAAGATAATCAACAATCACAAATTATTCTGTACCAGACGGAAGATGGACGAACACGCGTTGAGGTTCGGTTTGAACATGAAAATGTTTGGTTGACGCAGAAGCTTATAGCCGAACTGTTTGCAACAACGAAACAAAATGTTAGTTTGCACCTGCAAAACATTTTTAAGGACAAAGAATTAAATCGGGATTCAGTTGTAAAGGATTTCTTGACAACTGCCTCGGATAGCAAACAATACAGTACAAAAATGTATAGTTTGGAGGTCATTATTGCCATAGGTTATCGCGTAAATTCCGATCGTGGCGTTCTCTTTCGCCAATGGGCAACCGAACGGCTCAAGGAGTATATGGTGAAGGGGTTTACCATGGATGATGCACGTCTTAAACAAGGCGGGTACAAATCACGTTATTTTGAGGAGTTATTGGAACGTATTCGAGATATTCGTTCGAGCGAGCGGATGCTGTATCAAAAAGTGACCGATATTTATGCGACGAGTATTGATTATCGCAACGATGCAAAAGAAACCGAGTTGTTTTTTAAAACGGTTCAAAACAAAATGCATTATGCCGTTTCCGGTAAAACTGCCGCGGAGATTATTACCGAGCGCGCGGATAGCAAAAAATTGTTGATGGGACTTACCAATTTTTCAGGTCTCCATCCTATTCGGCGTGATATTTTTATCGCAAAAAATTATTTGAATGAGCGGGAACTCGCGGCCCTTAATCGCATTGTTGATGCGTATCTATCATTTGCTGAAATTCAGGCGAAAGATGAGCAAGCAATGACCATGAAAGATTGGATCAGCAAGCTCAACGAATACTTGGCGTTGCTTGGTAAGGGTGTTTTGAAAAATGCGGGAAGCGTTAGCGCGGTAGAAGCCGAGCAGAAAGCAGATCGAGAATATAAAGTATATAAAAGAGATCAGGATAAAAAATACATTTCGGATTTTGATCGCGCGGTAAAGAAGTTTTTGACAGGTAAGAAAGAAAAATGACGGGGTTGTGGACGTGATCGTTAATGTAAAAAAACTTAATCCTGTCATTGCGTCAATTCCCTCTTCTTGTAGCCCGCCCCGACTGTAGCGTCGGGGGAGAGGTGAGGTGAGGTCTTTTTGTCATTGCGAGTCGATTAATACCATAGCTTGCCAGCCCCGTACCGAGCCCAGCTCTGGTGCGTTGGGTCGAAGGGCGGGCGTGTCAATCTAAATTTGATTTTCTGCTCAGTTCGTGGGATGATTGAAGAATAAATAATAGTAAA
>JAUSHC010000044.1 GCA_030648795.1 bacterium
TTGCACGATCCACATCGCCTCCGGGTTTTGACCGCGCTTTCTTGCGGAATGAAATATGTTGTCGTCGAAGATTCTCTTTCAATGCAATCCACGCAATCACGTTCTGCATTTTTTCTCCTGCCGCATCGAGATCAAAAAGAATTTGCACGATGGTTTCATCATCATGCGCAAGCACAGCAAGAAGTTCCGTAACGTCAATACGATGTCGACGCTTTTCCGTTGCCTCCGCATACGCAGAGAAAAAAACACGATAGAGCGTCTCATCAATTTCCGGCACGCCTTGCTCCTCCAATTGCAAAAAATGTTTGAGCTTGTTCGTGATCTGATCCGACCCAACGCCAAGGCGCCCAAAAATAATACCTATAGCACGCGTGGAAATAAGACTCGCAAAAAGATGCAGCGGCTTCACGTGTGCGTGATGCAGGCGCTCCGCAATATGTACGGCGCGCCGTACTGCTTTATGCGCGTCAGGAGTGAATGTTCGCGCAATATCAAACTGACTCTTTTTTTCAATCGACTGCGCAGATGTCCAATCATGCGGGGCAACACCGGCAATTGAAGTTTCCCCATATCGAGGTAACGGAATTTCCGCATACTCTTCCGTATCACGCACAAGCCGCCGATAGGCGAAAAGATCAAGTAACAAAGAGCTCCAAAAAATAAGCGCAATCGTATTGGTGCGCGGAAGAAACCCTACAACGGCAAGAGCAAAAAACAAGAATCCAAAAAGACCATACAACACCAAAACACCATTCACGGCTCCGCGAATAAACGATCGGTAACCGACGATGACCATACTGGATGGATCCAACGAGCGTCCGAAAAAAAGCAACGTTCCGTCCAACCACCCTAGAACAGCTCGCCCTTTGCAATTAGAACATCGGCGCGTTTCACGCACCCCCTTTCCACCACACCCGGGACAAATAAAGAGAACCGGCGATATATTAGCCATGAATATTTCCTATTATCCCATACACAATCACCACGGGGAGAATCACATAGAAAAGAAGAATGACCGCCATGCATACCAGCCACAGGAAAAAAAGAATGACCCGCCAAAAAAGAATGAGCAAGCGGAAGAAAAAACTGATGATCTTCCCCTGCAAGTCCTCTTGTCCGTACATGGGCTTAAACAGATTCGCAATCCACAGCCCAAGCGCCAATGATCGCTGACGCCGTGCGATGGCACTGCCAACCCCTTTCACTGTCCGAAAAAGCCCTCCGGTGTACCACCAGACGGGAAATAAAAGAAAATCACCGATTGTTTCCGCAAAGAGAACGAAAAAAAATCGAAATGTAAGAGGAATTCCCATGCTCATATTCTACCATTAAGCAGAAGAAAGATGAAGGCGGGGGGCGAGTTACAAAACCACAGCACCAAAGCTCAATAATGATAATCTATAATTCAAAAATAGAGCATGGAAACGCCTACGGCTCGATGAGTACAGAATCGAGGATGTGTTGCATAGCTTGGTGCTGGGTTATTTTCGTTCCGCAATTCACCCTGCGCTTCGCTTGGGGTTCTTACGACGAAAATAAAAAGAACCCCGATCACAAAGATGGGGCTCGAAGTTTCTGCACACGACGACTGATCGCTTGCGCAACCTCTTTCGCCGTTCCTCCTACCTTTTCGTTTTTATCGAGGTAGAAAATCACTCCGTTGATACCGTATGAACCCGCACTAAATCCATACTTCGGAGCAAGAACATCTTGCGCGCAATACTCTTCGCCATTGAGGCAGAAATATCGTGCCGTGAGCAATGCCACGGGAATCTGAAGAATAAGAAGCTCTTCCCAATGCTCTTTCGCTTCTCCATGGAGATTACGGAAAAATGATTGCTTCCGCATGAACCACGGCGACCTATTCTCCTTCCAGACAAGATTAGGATTGCAATGCCCTACGGTAAGTACGATACTGTGCTGCTGGCAAAACGCGTGTGTCTGCACGCTTACCTTGCTCATCGCTTGTGGTATCAGTTCGATGCGCCGAACATTCGGCGCGCGATTCAAAATTGCCTGCACCACAGGAAACGTTGCTCGACCGTTCACGTGAACAGTCTCGACAATGGAAGTAAGTGCGCGAATACTCTCGTGCTCTGATCCTTTTCGACTGTAGACATGTGCATAGCGAGAATCACTACCATTCCCGTTTCCGTTCTTTCCATTGGACATAGAACGGCTCCTCCTTCTGGGTTTCAATGGATAGTCAGATACGCTTACAGAGGTTGTAGCATTCAAAAAATCGCTTGTCAACCACCAGTTCTAAAAAAGAAAAAACCTGCAATCGAAAGATTGCAGGGGGAAAATGCTGTTATGTGGAACGCGGATCGTTCTCACGGTCCACGTCCCAGATCACTTCATCAGCAAGGCGTTCGATCATGACTACTGCTTCTTCAGCGCCTCCATGGCGATATATTGTGAATCCGCATCGGTAGACATAACCGTGTGTCCGAATGTTTACTGCTACTTCCGGATACTCCGGAAGCTTATTTACTTCGAACCCAGCCATGATCTTTAGTCGAGCGATAATGGCGGGAACAATCGTTGCGTGCACTGGAGCATAAGGCTTATACGCTCCATCCTTTCGGAACTGCACCTCCCACCCTTCGATGCTCGCTTCTGACGTAATAGAGATTGCAGTAGCCTTTTGATCTATTGCGTCACGGAGAATCTTATTGACGATCCTCTGAACAGGTGTTGACTGCGCCGCTTGCCGAAGCTCTTCAAGTGTCTCCGGGGCTTTCATACCAAGCGTCGCTTCAGCTAGGCTCACACCGAGATCAAATGCAGCTGTTTCAGTCGTTGCTGCGAGCGCTATCGCCTGCTGCTCCCCTACCACCTTAAT
>JAUSHC010000046.1 GCA_030648795.1 bacterium
GTCAATGCCACGCGCCTTTTTATTCTCTTTAGGAGCTTCTCGACTTCGCTCGAAGAATATTGTTCTGGCCTATAAAAACTTTAGAAACTCAAACTAAGAAGCATAAGCAGTGCGCCGGTGAGTGCGATATTGCGCATGAAGAGCATTTTTTGCGTCATCTGTTGTTGTGCATCGGTGACTTTCCAGAAATCGTGAAATTTGAACGCGGCGGGGATAAGAAATAGAACGAGCAACCACACGCCAACTGTCACATACTGCCAGAACAAAATCGCAAGCCCGCCAGCCAAGAGCATGAACCCTGTGACAATAACGGCGAGCGCGGGCATTGGCACGCCTTTTGACGCTGTATAGCCTTTCATCATGCCAACTTTGGTGAGATGTGCCCACCCGCTCATGATGAAGAACCCGCCGAAGAGTACGCGTCCGAGAAGAAAGAGGTAGGACATACGAATTATGAATTAGGATTTTAAAACTATAAAAAACATCTTTTTGTCATCCTGAACCCTGTGAAGGATCTAAAAAACATAAGATTCTTCTCCGCCGAAGGCGGATCAGAATGACGGTCAAAGACCTACGGCCGTAGCGAGTTTGGCTCGGTCAAACCCGATAATAATTTCTTCTTTTCCGCTTTCGTCTGCGACCGCAATCACCGGCACGCCCATCTGCCCCGACTTTTTAATCATTGCGTCGGCTTGTTTTTCATCCGCAGCAACATCCACATCGATAAACGCAACCCCCTTTTCTTTCAAAAACTGCTTCGCCATTTTACAAAATGGACAGGTCGGTGTTGAGTAGACGGTTACTGTTTTCATAAAATTTTTCATAAGAATCAAAGTTGAACTCCAACACTCGGTGTTGATTCAACACCGAGTGTTTATCCCGACTATTGCACCACACTATCTAACATCTGTTTTAATTCAGACGTAGGCAACGCACCAGACACAGGAATCTTCTGATCTCCCGCAATAATCACCGAATACGGCGTCCCGCGAGCTCCTGCTGTAATACCATCATTTTCATCTTCTTGTACTTTGCTCGTAAATTTTCCTGAACTCAAACACGTTTCAAATTTCTGTTTATTCAGACCAATTGACGTGGCAATTTTCGGAAGTTCCGCGAGATCAAGTCCATCATTCGACGGCGTAATCGCATAGATTCGATCAACATATTTCCAGAATGCATCATCTCCACCCTGATCATACGCACACTCTGTTGCCTCTGCTTCCTTTGGCGCTTTTGAATGTAATTGCACAAGGGGGAAATGGCGGTATACCCACCGTATCTTCCCTCCATACGTATTCATCACATCTTGCATCGTCACATGAAAGCGCTTGCAGAACGGACATTCGGTATCCGAATACTCAATAATCGTTACCGCTGCATTTTTGTCTCCACGAATGTGATCCTTCGCGACGTCAACCGGTCGAAAATTTCCTACAGGAGGCTCTGCGTCCTGCGCGTCGTTCGGCGTTGGATTCTGCACTTGCGCTATTGGCTGGTTGTTCACTACTGTTGCGCTCTCTTTTCCTCCTCGAAAATTTCCAAAAAGAAGAACGAGAAACCCGATAAAACTCACGACCGCAAGCCCCACGACAAGTCCAAAAATAAATGTGAGTTTAGGCGATGCGCTGCCGAAGATTCCTCCGTTGTTTTGTTCTGACATATACGAAATATTGATTTATTTTATAATCCTAATGTTAAATTAATTTTTTGTTTCACAAGTGGTAGTGCATAATCGACAGGAATCACCCGAGGCGCACCGAACGTTTGCGCGTAAATGATATGTCGGTTCTTCAAACCATATTCATAAAGATCGCGAGTGATGCGCACGTCATCGAGGCAATACTTTTTCAGTTTTTCAATCTCACCCGTTTGCCAATACCGTACTGCGTCAAGCCCATGCCCGCTCTTACGGGTTTTGAGTGTTCCGAACGCAAGATCATCGAGCTTCGGACGATACCCCAGTGCATCTGCTGCTCCTTCCATCATATCTAAAAGCGGAAAAGTTGTACAATCACCCGAATAATAATTATTAAGTACTGGCATGTCAAACGACCGATGATTATACCCGATAATGCGATCAGCATGTTCGAGAATTGACCAAAGTTTCGGCAACTCTTCTTGCATGTAGATACGCAACTGATCGTCACTATAGGTATACACGCCGACCACGGAAATTTTCAGCTGGTCCGTATCACGACTGCCAATGTCTTGAAATGTATTTTGTGTTTCAATGTCGAGAACAACTTCATTGGACATAGAATATTTTTTATGATTTTATCCCCCACCAGCGTTTTAATGTCGGGAGGGTGATGGTGGAGAGCAAATAGCCGACGGTGGGGATAAGGGCTTTCAGAAACGGTTTTGTGTCATTGATTGCAAGAAGCCAGAACGCCGCGAAGATATACGTGATGGCCACAATAAAAATCCGTCGTGTCCACGAAACCTCCCACGCTTTGTCAGCTTCGACCCTCTTATTGCGCTCATGCAACACCGCAAGTTCTTTTTGGATATCAATGTCGTTCATACTTTCTTTGTATGTTTTTTCAGCCATTGTGCAATCGTTTCAATTTCTGACTTTTCTGTGATAACAGATAGAACAAAGCGCTCAATTTCTTTATTCGTTGCGGTAAGTTGATATGCATTAAGAAAGAGAAATCGTGCCGCGGTGATAATGGCAATACGCTTATTGCCGTCTACAAACACGTGGTGCAATACAAGTGCATGAAGATACACCGCCGCTTTCACAAAAACGTCGCGATATAGTTCTTCTCCTCCAAATTGTCCCTTTGGACGCTCGGATGCGGAAATCAATAAGCCGACATCCCGCACACCATGCGAGCCGCCAGTCGCGTCCACCACCATCTTGTGCATCACTAAAATTTCGTGTGTCGTGAGATACCGCACAAATTATTTCGCAAGCGCGTCAAGCGCCCCCTTATACTGGTTGATGAATTCTTTCGTCCACGCAGTCAATTCGGTATCGATTTTCACTGCCGGTTGAATGACAAAGGCGCGTTGATTTTTATCCACCTCAACACGCACATGATCTCCAATCTTGAGACCGAGTTCTTCCAGTGATCGCTTTGGAATAGTAACCGCGGCTGAAGTGCCGACGCGTAATACTTTTTGTGTCATACATTATAAAATATTCAATTATAATATCATTATAATACACCAAATATGCTTGTCAAGATAGTAAGATTGCCGCGTCGTTCTGCTCCTCGCAACGACGAAATAAAAAACCAGTAAGGGCGGAGCCATTACTGGGGCTTGAGGCTTTCGACAAGGAGTCGTTCGAGAATGCCCCCGTAGCGTAAAAGAAGTAATTGTATTCCTTCTTCTCCGTAATCGAGTAATTGCACTCTGCCGTCGTGGATGTAGAAATTGTCGGGATCCTCGAATGTATGCGCGCAACTCGCCCATGCGTGAAGGAATTCCTGATCCCCATGGGCACGAATTTTATGCGCAAGCGTCACGGGACAAAGTCGGGGAGATGGTACGACCGTAACGGCTGGGGCAACATTCATGACTCCGACGGAAAAATACGTCGGGACAACTAGATGATGCCGCGTACTCCAGTAGAAGATGACTTCACGAAAATTCTCGCCAATGCCATTCGTGAGGTCATACCATAACCAAAAACGCGTTCGCCTCCATCGTATTCTAACAGAGATGTACCCGCCTCGATTCCAAAAATCGTAGCGAATCAAACGCCAAAAAAACTTTCCCAATCGCATGCCTGCGATACGAAACGCCAGACAGCCAATGACGATCACAATACGGTGGGTACCTTTATGGATTCTCATGGAATCCTCCTTTATCCAAGAGAGTACGCCTACTGTACTGAACGTGGCTTATCCTGTCAAATACAAAAAGAGGATTATTTAGTATTCATAACCCATCGTGCGAGTTCTTCCCGATCTTCGAGAACATCCGGTGGCACTTCAAAATAATTTTTTAATATCTGTGTTGGACTTGGTGCAAAGGGTTGCATGCCACGATCTTCATATTGCTTCCGTGTTTTTGGATTCGTTTTAAAATAGACGCGCCCCTCGGAAACAATACCGAAAAAATGTTCGCCGCGATAGAGTCCATATCCACTAAACATACGCCGACTATGCACGTCCGGTACGTCACGCAGTTGCTCTAATACAAAATCGCAAAATGAATCTCGCTTCACTTTATTAAAAAATCAAGATAAATTTTGAGCGACACTTTAAATGCACCGCAATATTTCTTTTCCATATAATCTTTCTCCATCTCTCTCCATACATCATGCGGGTTCGCCCAATAGACGCTTTTCACTTCGCGCTTCGCCAATGCTCGCGGCTCTGCTTGACACACATATACTTTGAATAGGTGGCAAATGTTATACCCATCTACTTCCAGTCCCTTCTCGCCAGACATCCCCCTCCCTATTTCTGTGAGATCGGCAACAACGCCTAATTCTTCTTTTAGTTCTCTCATTGCAGCAGTAAAATAATCTTCGCCCGGATCAACATGCCCGGCAGCGGAGTGATCGAGCCGGCCATCATCCATACGTTCCTGCACCAGAATATCTCCGTTCGCTCGCGTCACATAAACAATAACAATCCGATCGCAGAGCCCCTCACGATGCGCTTTTTCTTTTTCAATAATTCCCAATTCTTTATCATGCTCATCTACCCAAATGACTTTGTCCATAGCTACAATGATTGAATAATTTTTGGTAAATCGCGAAACATCGCAGTACATGCATCTGCCATATCAAATTGATTTTTTGAATAGATAATGACCTTCATTCCCGCCGCTCTTGCGGCAATAATATCATTTTCTACGTCGCCAATGTAGACTGATTCCTCGGGACGAACGCCAAGCTGTTTCGCCGCAAAAAGAATCGGATCGGGGTCTGGTTTGTGGCGCTCGGTATCTTGATAGGCTGCAACAGCTGAAAAATATTTTTCAAATTGCCCAAGTTGCGGAGAGTCAAATACGACCTCTTTCACGCGACTCGTCGCAATTCCAAGCACATAATGATCATACAACGATTTTAAAATTTCTTCCATGCCGTCTGGAGTAGACAAGAGCTTCTCAGGGTATGGCACCTCACGCCTCCGCCCTACGTTCCATATTTTTTCTATTTCCTCTTCCGATGAAAGCAACGTCAATTTCTCTATGACCGTGCGCATACTCAAATGAAAAAGCGGCTGGTATACTTTTCGCGTTGGAGGAGGGTACTCAAATCGCACCATCAAATCTTGAAAAAATTTCAAGTTTGCTTCAAATGAATCAAGGAGTACACCGTCAATATCGAAAATAACTGCCTTAATCATAGTCTAGTAAGATTTTTTAGTGACAAGATACCTGCGACGAACGGACTCCGGAAACCGCTCAATGGCATAGCGGAGCATGGTACGTGGCATTTTTTGGTAACGAGGTTTTAGAAATTTTTCGAGTATCATGCGCCCACAACGCTTCCCCACTTCACGAAGCATCCACCCCACCGCTTTATGGATAAGATCATGCTCATCACGAAGCAATAATTTTGCAATATTCAGCGTATCGCCATATTGTCCTGCGCGAATAAATGAAAACGTGGCAACAATGGCAATTCGACGTTCCCAAAGATTTTTGGAACGAGCCAACTTTTTCAAAATTGTTCTCGGCTTCTCCCAAAGATACGCGCCGACAATATGATGTGCGGTGACGTCCACCAGATCCCAATTGTTAATGTACTTTGTGTGCGCGAGATAAAAATCAACAATTTTTTTACGCTCTTCTGGGTTGCCTTTCTTAAATCGCTCAACCAACAAAAGTAAGGCACACAACCGCTCCTCATGCCAACCGATTTCGAGTAAACGCTTGATTTCTACTAAAGGCAATGCGCTATAGCGTTTTGCAATCCTCCGTATTTCCGGAACCGTAACACCGTAAAATCGGTCACCCTCGGCATACTCCCCTTTTCCAGTTTTGAAAAAACCCGAAAGTATTTTCACTTTCGCAGGATTTTTTCGCTTTGCAAATTCCTTTCGCAAAGACAATGCGTTCATAATGACGCGTCGTTTATGGCTGTAAGATGATATCCTCTCCACGGCCATTGATCGTGAGCACCACGTTCTTGACAGTGGGAAATTGTTTTAACGTTTCTTTAATTTGCGCGCGGATAATGGTCACGCGGCACGATCCACCAACTTGCGCTTCGAGCGTCTCGTCAAAATCCACAAACGCCGTACCATTGGCAATACTTAATTTCTGAATCTTCACGCCGTCATTCATTGCGGTGAAATATCCCGCTTGCCCTTCAAGTAACGTCGGTCCCGCAAACATTTCTTCAAGCGCCGCGCGCGCGACCGCCTGCGTTTTTGGCACTACTCGCTCCACGGGATATACCCGATCGCAATTCAGCACATTCGGATCCGTGATGCGATTACCAAAAAATGCTTTCACCATAGTACCACCGGATTTTTTGAGCTGTACGGGAATGCGCACGGCATCGTCGTTCTTGGGGAGACCCGACGGATTGTCTTTTTCGAATACAAGTGTTCCGGGGCCCTCCTTCTCTACTTGGAACCGCAACGTCTTATGGAATGGCACAAAATTTTCCGTCATCCACTCACCTTCCGCCTGTACGGGCTCAAGCGCCAGCGTCTTGCCGTCTGCATCTACGAGTCGCACGGGAAATGATGCTTCAAAAAACCATGTACCGCGTGCGACGCCTTCAATAAGCAAAGGACTTTCTATCGTGTCGCCTGCTTTCAATGTAGAAATTCGCACGGGCGATTCTTCCGTAGTCTTGCTTTCTGAAAGAGCGTTAACGACGGGTGTATTTTTTGAAAGACGCACGACAACAATACCAACCCCTAAAACAACGATAACGAGAAGAACTGCGATAATACTTTTTTTCATACGAGTTGACTATAAGAAATTAAAACGAGTAGAATAAACAGTACGCACCCAGACCAACAAGAGGAGAATCCATGAAGATAAGATTGTTCCTTCCAAGACCGCTCTCGTATGAGGATCTGCGAAAACGCTCTCCAAAGCTGCTCGCCTTTCTCGACGAGATCGATGTGCAATGCGATGTACAAGAGTGGCAAGGCTTTCCCGAAGCGCTCCCTGTGCTCAAAGAGAGAGAGGTCGCATTCGCACACATGCCGGATCCGGCAATCGTAAACCGGAAACACGTCGCTCACTTCGCCACAGAAAAAGGGTATTTTCTTTTCTGCGACGATACGTTCGTCAACAGCGTTGGGGACATGTTCGATACGAGCATGCTTTTACGCAACGCAGAGGCATGTTTCCAAAGAAGGCGGATACTCATCAACATCTCCTCTCCTGACGAACAGGAACCAACGATTTTCTCCATCAGCATGCGCGACTGGAGAGAAATCAAAGTCGCCGCGCAAGTCGCTGGCAGGAGGATTGCCGACTTCATCGCGGACCTTATACACAGAAGCGCGTGGACAAGCTCGCCGCAATATACGAGCAAAGGACGGCTTGAAGTTGACCTAACGTTCAAGTGTGGAAAATGCGGTGAAGTAAAAAATCTCGGTCCTCTTAAGGAAGACAAGAAACTGAATGAAGCGGCGTTCAACGCCGGATGCGGACACGACAGCGTATTCGGATGGGTCTGCCCAGACTGTGTTGGCGTCGTCGTTGCACTCGCCAGTGCAAGGAAAAAAACGTAAGTACACTCACCCTCGCTCCACAAGAACGAGGGATTTTTTTACCATCGCTCTACTCCTTTTCTTCATCCGCGCCGACATATTCCCAAATCCCCGACGGCGCCGGACCTTCTTCCTCTTCGTCACTACCACTCTTCTTCATGCATGAGTCGCACTCGGGGAAGGTATCACCCGGTTCCAACTTCTTCTTATACCCACACGGCGAACAAACGTACACACCTCCCGCGTGTACCGACGTTCCCGTATCGAATGTCTCTCCGGCAATACTATCGTCTAATTGATCAGTCATAAAAATTATTGCATGTTAAAAAAATAATATACTACGTATGCTGTCGAGATGATGAAAATAAATTTTCTCCACTGCTGGGGGACCAGGATTCGAACCTGGATAAACGCCTTCAAAGGGCGCTGTCCTGCCGTTAGACGATCCCCCAGTAGTGTAGAAAATTATTTATTGAAGCATTCTCTGCCGAGTTACAAAAAAATGGCATTGATGCCACTATACGGTATTTATGGTGTTTGTTCAAGGTCTAAAAGGTACGTCCTCGACTCCGCTCGGACAATAAACACTACCGTTGCAGCAACAGCCCGTCAGCTTTCATGGGTTCTGCCATGATTTCTTTCACAATTTTCTCCATGCGCAAATCTGCGTTACCGGAAACATACACGCAATCCCCTTGTTCCAGACGATCTTGAATAAATCGACCTGCTTCTTCCGGTGTCGTAAAATGATACACCTGTGCTTCCGGCATTCCTTTTTCACGTGCGGCACGACCGATATCGCGCGATAATTTTCCGACGGTTATGAGATAATCAAAACCCTTTTCCGCGACTCGCTCTCCCACTTCTCTGTGTCCCTCGATCGTGTATTCTCCCAGTGACACCATATCACCAAGCACCGCAAATTTTTCCGCTCCCGGTTTCACCGCAAGTGCATCAAGCCCAGCAAGCCCCGCAAGCACGGATGTTGGTGACGCCGTATAGGTGTCATCCACAAGAAGCGTATGTTTAATTCCCGAAAGCAATCGCATGCGCCCTGCCGTTGGCGTATACGTTGCCAATGCCTGGGATATAGAAACAAGATTCATTTCAAGAATAATCCCAGCCGCAGCCGCAGCAAGCGCTGCCGAGATATGTTGCCCGCCAAGAACACCCGGCAGATGCACCGGTACCGCGCTTCCTTTATAGACGAGTTTAAAGCTTGTCCCTTTCACTACCACTTCACCTTCACGCACTTCTTGATCAACGGAAATTTCGATTGCACGCACATCCGCAGCATCAGAAAGACCATACGTCATGACTCGTCCGCGCGCGCGACTTCGCAGAGCACGAACACGTTCATCGTCATAACACAATATCGACCATCCATTACGTGATCCATTTTGCACAACAAGCGATTTCTCCCGAGTAACACGTTCGATCGTCTTTAATGTATCAATGTGGACAGGAGCCAATGAAGTAAGAATGCTAATATCCGGCTGCGCAACGGCCATACAATTTTCAATATCACCCACATGATCAGCGCCATATTCCAAAAGAAGCGCACGCGGATATGCCGCATCACGATGCAGAAGCAACGATACTCCTCGCGCAAAACCGCCGCCACCAAGAATCGCCTTACAAGCGCCATCCGCATCATTTTCCGAAGCATTGCTTGTATACACGGACATCGAGGCGGCAAGCACCGTGCGAAGCGCATATTTCACTGTTGTCTTACCCAAAGAACCCGTAATGGCAATGACGGTTGGGCGATATTTCTTCAGGATGAATTTCGCAAGAAGTATATGCATAATTACGATGGAGGTACCTTATAGTATTCTAGCAGAAATTTGGCGATTGTACCAAATAACGGTGCGGCGGAGCTCTCGGCAAATGCTACATTTTTCGGACGATCAATTTTCGTCAACATCACAAATTTTGGATTCTCAATCGGCGCGTATCCCACAAATGAACCAATATTTGATCCTTGTTCATACCCCGCCTTATCTCGCCGAGCGATTTGCGCGGTTCCTGTCTTTCCCGCAACGGTATACCCCGGAACATCCGCCCGTTTCCCATGTCCTTCGCGAACAACGGAAACGAGCATTCCAGAAAGAAGTGTTGCGGTCCGTTCGCTGACGACGCGCCGCACCATCACCGGATCTCGCTTTTCAATCCGCCCATCCGGATAACGAAGCGCATCAATAATAGAAGGTTTCATAAGCACTCCTCCATTTGCAATTACTCCATACGCAGAAACCATCTGCAATGGCGTCGCGGTAATTCCTTGACCATAGGATGCCGTCGCTGTATAAATCTCTCCGGGCTTTGCAAGTGAACGCATATCACCGCTCACTTCTGTTGCAAGTTCAATACCTGTCGATTTTCCAAGACCGAAGTTCTCCAAAAATTGACGGAAGACTTCTTTTTCCATTGTTCGCGCAACAAAGACCGCGCCGGTATTCAGCGACTTTTGCAAAACCTGTACCATCGTCTGTATTCCATTCGCCTTGCCATCCGAATTTCGTATAGTATGAATTCCTAGCCGTACATATCCCTTATCATTATAGGTCATCTCCGGCGTAACGGATCCTGTTTCAATGCCGGCTGCCATCGTCATGGGTTTCAAAATAGATCCCGGTTCGTAATCAAGAAAAATCGCGGGATTATTAAATACAAACGGATCCTTGATTTCTCCATACGCATTCGGATCAAAATCAGGCGCGCTGCACATCGCAATAACCCTTCCTGTTTTCGGATCAAGAATAACCACCGACCCTCCAGAAGCATCGTTTTTTTTCACCGCATCGGCAAGTGCCTGGCATGCGAAAAATTGCACATTCCGATCAATGGTTAACGTGATATCCACTCCATTCTCCGCGGGGTCCACCGCGCCGCCGAATGTGCCGACTTCCTCGCCGCGCGCATCACGAATCGAACGCATATGCCCCTCTTTTCCTGCAAGCAACGTATCAAAATACCCTTCCAGACCATATTGACCAACTCCCTTCTCGCCGTCAAAACGGACAAATCCAAGAATATGGCTCGCAATATTTTTCTCGGGATAATATCGCGCGGGTTCAGGTAAATCGTGAATGCCCGCGAGTGCAAGTGCAGAAACATTCTTCGCAGTCTCTTCCTCTACATGGTGCTGTAATGGCTCCCATGGATCGTTCGACTTTGCAAGTTTTTGCAACACTTGCTCCTCCGGCAGCTGCAAAAGTGGTGCAATGAGTCGTGCGGTGCGCGCAGGATCTTTTACTTCTTTCGGAATCGCATAAAAAAATGACTGCGGGCGATTGATCGCCAACGGATACACACCATCAAACGAAGAACTGTCCTGCATAAAAATATTCCCGCGTGCCGGGAATAGTGATTGTTCACGTTCCTGCTGTGCTGATGCGCGCGCTGCCCATACCGCATGATTCACAATTTGCAACTGGAATAATCGAAAAATCACCGCAACACCAAAAAGACAAAAACAAAAAAAGATGAAGCGCAGACGTCTTTTCGACTGGTCATCACGCCCACGATCGATCCGTAATCGCACCATATGGAGAATATCTTCTAGCGTTGGCTTAACGTCATACGCAAGTCTTCTCGCGTCACATAATCAACAGCCGATCCGCGCACCAGTTGCAACTCCTGCAGACGATCCTCCAAACGCGCGAGTGATTGATGTTCAAGTGCTTGGAGACGCGACTGCTGCACATCTTCAGCAAGAGTAACGCGTTCTCGCATTAGTTCGTTCTTCGCATAATTCCGCATCGACATCGCCGTCACTTGCCAAACATACAAAAGGCAGAGCACCGCAAAAGCGATAACACACACAATGGCGGGCGATAGATGTAAGGGATAACGCATAGAAAGCGCTCGAGGCGAGGGATGATATCGAGATATGAAAAAGCGAGGCATAGATGTGTGTGTATTTTTGTTTTTTATTTTTTCTAAATTTTTTCCATTGCGCGCAATTTTGCGCTTCTACTTCGCGGATTGCTTTTTTCTTCTTCACGCGATGCTTGCAAAACATGCTTGGTGAGAATCTGCATGCGTTTCTCTACTCGCGCCATCTCTTTCGCAAACTCTTTCACAATACGATCTTCAAGCGAATGAAATGCGATCGTCACCATGCGCCCTTTTGGTTGTAAAATCGTCAGCGCTTTCGATAATGTTTCACGGATTGCGCCGAGTTCATCGTTCACGACAATGCGCAATGCTTGAAACGTACGCGTTGCGGGATGGATTCTCCCCTGCCGCATGCCGGGCAATCGGGCAATGAGTTCGGCAAGCGTAGTCGTCGTGGTAATCGTCTGCCGCTTCCGTTCCACTGCAATCGCTTGAGCAATGCGACGCGCCTGTCGCTCTTCGCCATACTCACGAATTATTTTTTCAAGCGCTGTTTCCGGCCACTGGTTCACGATATCAAGCGCCGTCATTCCACTCCGCTGATCAAAACGCATATCAAGGACACCCTCTTTCATGAAAGAAAAACCGCGTTCCGCCGTATCAAGCTCTCCCGATGACATGCCAAAGTCGAAAAGAATTCCTTCGACCTGCGCAAAATCACTTTCCTTCACAAGCGCATCAATCATGCGAAAATTTCCTTGCCGCAAGATGAGACGATCAGAGCTGATATTGCGGCGCTTTCGTTCTTCTTCACAAAACGCAAGCGCCGATGCGTCAGCATCAATACCCAAAACCTTGCTTCCGGAAATTCGTTCCAGAATCGCAAAGGCATGCCCACCGTATCCGACTGTCGCATCAATGAACCTTCCACCGGAAAACGGCTCAAAAAACTTCATCACTTCTTCTAAAAGAACGGGAATGTGTTGCACAATTTCTAATTATTCTAATTTCTAATTGACCTAAACAATGTCGAATGACCCAATGGTTGGGATTTAGTGCTTGGGGTTTTATTAGAAATTAGGTGAATTAGGAATTAGAAATTTACTACACCCCAAGCGCGCCTAATTGTTCTGCAATTTTGTCGATTCCCTTTTCCGTTGTTTCTTTATACTTCTCCCATGTGCCTGCGTCCCAGATCTCGATACGATTATAGAGCCCCGCCACCACAACATTCTTCTTGACTCCCGCATACTCCCGAAGATAGTCCGGAAGAATAACCCGACCCTGT
>JAUSHC010000060.1 GCA_030648795.1 bacterium
TTGTTGAGACCAGAAAAAAATAATATTGCTGTCATTCCGACCGATCCGCCAGCCGGCGGAGAGTGGAGGAATCCCATGATTACGCATTATGAGATCCCTCGGCAGGGCTCGGGATGACAAATACATATGACACCCGAAACAAAAAAATCGCTCATCCTCCTTATCTGTGACGGATTAGGACTCCCGCCAAAAAATGACACCAACAAAATCGTTTCCGCAAAAATGATGCCGTTTTTGTTGGGCACGCTCTGGAACCGCTACCCGCACACTGCGCTCACCGCGCATGGCGAAGATGTAGGACTCCTTAAAAACCAAGAAGGAAACTCCGAAGCGGGACACTTAAACATCGGCGCAGGACGCGTCGTGAAACAAGACATCCGCTACGTCCATGATGCCATTGACGACGGCACGTTCTTCAAAAATACCGCTATCCTCGAAGCACTCCATCATGCAAAAAAATATAAATCAAAAGTGCATGTCATGGGATTGCTTAGTAACGGCAACAGCGCACACGCCTCACCGCTCCATTTAAAATCACTCTTAAAAATACTCCACGACGAGGGCATGAAAAAAGTATTCTTGCATCTCTTCACCGACGGCCGCGACTCTCGCCCGCACGAAGCGCTCACACTCCTCAAAAAATGCGAGGAGAATTTCCACGGCACAGAAAAAATCGCAACAGTGATCGGCCGCTTCTATGCGATGGATCGCAACAAACGGTGGGAGCGCACGCAGAAAGCCTACGAAGCAATGACCGAAGGAAGGGGCTGTGCGGCGTCGTCCGCGTATGAAGCAATCAGCCAAGCGTACAATCGCGGGGAAACGGACGAATTTGTGTGTCCATGCGTTGTTATCGAAAATAAAAAACCGGTCGCAACGATTGATGACAACGACGTGATCATTTTTTTCAACCTCCGTTCCGACCGCGCGCGACAAATGACAAAACCATTCGTACAGGGACTCTTCGAAGCGGCAAACCCCGGCGCGTTTCGTCGAAAAAAACGCCCGAACAATATCCGCTTTGTCGTGATGACAGATTTCGGTCCCGATCTTCCCGGCATTTTTACCGCATTCCCCAGCCACGACGTGCATGGATCGCTCACGCAAATGCTCTCTCACGCGAGTCTCACACAAAGCTACATCGCCGAATCGGAAAAATATGCGCACGTCACCTACTTTTTCAACGGCGGCTACGGGCACAAATTCTACGACGAAGAGTGGGTGCGCCTCCCCTCACCGAACGTCACTCACTATGAAACGACGCCCGCAATGAGCGCGGTTGCGATACGCAACGCAGTAATCGCGCGCGCCAAAAAAGGATGCCAGATCGTCGTAGCTAATTTTGCAAATGCCGATATGATCGGTCACACGGGCAACGAAGCCGCGGCACGAAAAGCGCTCACCATTCTTGATGAATCCATAAAAACTATCGTTGAAAAAACAAAAAAATACGCGACGATCATTATTACCGCAGATCATGGCAAGGTGGAGCGCATGCGCGATGCGAAAACGCAGGAAGTCATCACCGAACACACCACAAACCCCGTGCCATTTATTCTTGTGTCCGAGCAGTACCGCGCCAAACGATTGCGAAGCCACGGACGCCTCGCTGATATTGCACCAACTATATTAAAACTCCTCACCATTGAAAAACAAAAAGAGATGACGGGGAAGTCTTTGCTGTAATAAGACTTCAAAGAAGACGCCGTCTCATGCTATACTATTCGCATGATATTCATTGACCTTTTCGCCATCGTCTTTTTTATACTGCTCGCTCCAATCCCACTTTTCTTCGGGCTTTTTCAATTCCACCCAAATTTTTTCAAACGGTTCGGATATTGGAATTATGTTGTTGTGCTAAACATCTATATTTTAATGACAATCGCTACTCTAAAATTCCTCCCCATTTTTATCATTCTCCGTTATTCTCTTCCCTGGTTTCTTGTGATAGTCGGCGGCATCCTCACTCTCGCGGGAATATGCATCGCCGCAGTCGCCGGACGACATCTCTCTTTTGCGACGCTCATCGCTCTCCCACAAATTCATCCGCAACACTTTCCGTCGAAATGCATCACCACCGGCATCTATCACTTCATGCGGCATCCACGCTATGTTGGTTGTTGGCTAATCGCATTCGGGCTTGCACTCGCAACCGGATTCCTCGCGCTGTGGGAACTACTTTTCTGGACAGTCATCGGATTCTCCACAATGGCATACCTTGAAGAAAAAGAATTGCAAAAACGCTTCGGAAAAGAATATACGGAATATATGCAACGCGTTCCCACTTTCATCCCAAAAATTTTCTAGATTTCCATGTACCTCGAACGGTTAGACATTCACGGCTTTAAGTCGTTTGCAAACAAAACGACACTCCTCTTCGAAGCCCGGTCGCACACACGCCCGGGTATTACTGCGATTGTCGGTCCAAACGGCAGCGGGAAAAGCAACACCGCCGATGCCATTCGCTGGGTCTTGGGTGAGCAAAGCGTCAAAGCTGTCCGCGGAAAAAAAATGGAAGACGTCATCTTTTCCGGATCCGAGCGCAAAGCGCGACTCGGTATGGCGGAAGTCACGATGACGTTAAATAATGAAGATCGCAAAGCGCCCGTTGACGCAAACCAAATCGCCATCACCCGCCGTGTCTTTCGCGATGGCAATTCGGAGTACCTCATTAACAATGCACCATCGCGTCTGCAAGATATCCAACTCCTCCTCGCAAAAGCACGCTTCGGTCAACGCACCTATAGCGTCATCAGCCAGGGCATGGTGGATGAAATCATTCTCATATCACCGAAAGAACGTAAAGAATATTTCGACGAAGCCGCGGGCGTCAAACAATACCAATTGAAACGCGACGAGGCTGTACGGAAGCTCACCGCCACACGCGAGAATTTACACGAAGCAGAATTACTCATCGCCGAAATAGAGCCCCGCGTGCGGTCACTCACCCGCCAAGTGAAACGCCTCGAGCGACGCGAAGAAGTGGAAAAAGAATTACGGGGTGCCCAACAAACATATTACGGCACATTATGGCATGACTTAGCGAGTCAACACAAAACGCAAGCAGCGCACTTGCATCACGCCAACGAAAGCCGCACAAAAAAAGAGGAAGAAGTACGCACCATCCAAAACCAGCTCCAACGGCTTGAAAAAGAAGAAACGCAGTCCGAAGCATTCCTCTCGCTCCAAAAACAATATGAAACGCTTATTGCAAAACGCAATGCGCTCCGCGACGAAGAATTTGCATTGAAAAATGCGCTTCTAAAACTCGACGCGCCGGCAAAAAGCACCGGAGCGATGCCGCTTGCCGAAATTACGCGCTCGATTGAACAATTGCTCTCACAGCAACATGAAGCTATTGAACAACTTATCGCCGCAAAAACATTTGATGCGGTAGAGAGAATAAAACCGCTGTTCCGTGAACTGAACAAATCTTTTTCTGCATTTGCGGAAAAAATCACTGCGAAAACTCCAGACAATGCGCAGAGAAAAAACGAACTCCAAGAAAAAATACATGCCATTGTAACAATGCTTGTCACGCTTGCGGATGATCTTGCAAACATCCAAAAACAAATCCAGAAACAATCCGAGGAGGAAAAACTGAAAAAAAGCGCATTCTTTGCGCTCCAACGACAATTCCAAGAACGGCAGAATGAATTGCATATACTCGTGCAAAAAGAAAATGATATCCGTATTGCTTCCGCGCGCCTTGAACAAAAAAAAGAGGATTTGGAACGAGAGATACAAAACGAGGGGATTGCCATCACAACACTCGGTGTTGTAACAACACCGAGTGTTGTCGATGTGCAAACCCTCCTCCCCGAAATCCAAAAGCTCAAACACCAACTCGAGCTTATCGGCGGCACTGATCCTGAATCCGTTGCCGAATACCACAAAACCAAAGAGCGCTACGATTTTCTCACAACGCAGTCGACAGATCTCACTACTGCGATGCAATCACTCGAGGGCGCTATTCAAGAGCTGGATGATACGATCAAAATACAATTCGATACCGCATTCAAAGCCATCAACGAAGAATTTCAAAAATATTTCAAAATTCTTTTTGGCGGCGGTAATGCAAAACTCGCGCTCATAAAAGATGTACCACCGGAATCACTGCCAGCGCAAGATGATTCCCCTCTCTTCGCAGCCAGCTCCGACCAAAGCGTCGGAGGAGAAGGTGAGGTCGAAAGCCAGAAATTAAAAATGTTGAAACCCGTCATCGTTGGCATCGATATCCAGGCAACGCCACCAGGTAAACGTCTGCAATCCATCGGCATGCTCTCCGGCGGCGAACGGGCACTCACCTCCATCGCGCTCATCTGCGCATTCATCTCAAACAACCCATCACCCTTTGTCGTGTTAGATGAAGTCGACGCCGCACTTGATGAAGCAAATTCGGAACGCTTCTCGCGCATCTTGGATGACCTCTCGGGAAAAACACAATTCATCGCCATCACCCACAACCGCGCCACCATGCACCGAGCTTCGATGCTGTATGGCGTTACCATGGGCGACGATGGCATCTCCAAAGTACTATCGGTAAAGTTGGAAGAGATGAAAAAGGAGTAAGGATAAAGGTATTGACCGATTTTCAATAATCACGTATTGTAAGGAATACGAGCTGCTAAGAGCTTTTTTTATATCTTTCATTACCTATGTTAACCATTCGACTTTCACGAACCGGCAAAACAAAACAAGCAACATACCGTTTTGTCATTTCCGAAAAAACAAAGGATCCATGGGGTGATTCTCTTGAAATTCTCGGAAACTTCAATCCACGAACGAATCCAGCAACCGTTAACTTGAAGAAAGAACGCATTGCCTATTGGATCTCAAAAGGCGCACAGACTTCCGACACAGTACACAACCTCCTCGTTGATCATGGTGTTATTAAAGGCGAAAAAGTAAAAACCGTCCGCCGGAAGAAAGTAATAGCGGAAGAGAAGAAACCGGAAGCACCAAAAGCTGAACCGAAGGTAGAGGCAAAGCCGGAACCCGCCGAAAAGTCGTAGGGCGACAAATCAGGCGGGCCCGCCACAATGGCTACGCCTTTGGGCGGGGAGAAAAAATAACTCTACAAACATAAAACCGCCGAAAGGCGGTTTTTTTGTTTTGATTAACTCCTCCCCTGCCTGCCGGCAGGCAGGTCACCTCCTCTTAGTATAAGAGGAGGAATTCCCCTCTTACGATAAGCCACCGCCTCTGGCGGGATCCCGCTTCAGTTAAGAATAATCGTGGCGGTGAAGGGGCTAGGGGAGTTACGAAGATACGCGCACGAAATAGCGCTTTCCCTTTTGAACGAGTATTCCCTTCTTCGAAGGTTTTATTATCGCCTGTGCGTCTTCAACCACTTTCCCATCCACCTTCACTCCGCCCTGTTCAATGAGTCGCCGTGCCTCACCTTTTGATGTAGCAAGTCCCGTCTTCACTAAAAGATCGGTAATCCCTAATTCATGATTCTTAATTCTTAATTCTTTAATATCGTCCGGCGTTTCATGTTTCTGAAATGTTTGCACAAACGCTGCTTCCGCTTTCTTTGTCGACCCAGCACCGTGATATAGTGTCACAATTTCCCGCGCCAAACGCATCTTCACATCACGCGGATTGATATCCTCACGTCGCAATTGTTGCGCGATTGCATGCACCTCATCCATCGGTACATCCGTACACAATTCAAACCCGCCGACAATCATCCCATCGCCCCACGCCATCACCTTTCCATACATTTCTTCCGGCGCATCTTCAAGGGTAATCATATTTCCTTCCGTCTTCCCCATCTTCTTGCCCGTTGGATCCGCCAGTAACTTCAGCGTCATGACAAATTTTTCTTTTCCGCGACGCGCCATCATGTCACGACCGATGAGCATGTTGAACGTCTGATCATTTCCGCCAACCTCCATATCAACATCCATCGCCACCGAATCATACCCCTGAAATAACGGGTAGAGAAACTCATGCACATGGATCGGCTTCCCCGCTTTTAAACGTTCTTGAAACATATCGCGTTCAAGAAATTGCTGCACGGTAAATTCTGAAGCGATCGCCGTCAACTCCTCTGGGGTTAGTGCGCTTGTCCACTCGCTATTAAACCGTACGGTTACAGGATTTGTTTTTGAATTGAAATCAAGAAACGTTGACGCTTGCTTTTGGTAATTGCGACAATTCGTGAGCACCTGTTCTCGCGTGAGTTGTTTTCGTACGGCAAGCTTATCCGTCGGGTCTCCGATCTGCGCGGTAAAATCGCCAATAAGCAAAATAATTGTATGCCCCAACCGCTGTAGATCACGCAGCTTCTTCAACACTACACCATGCCCGATATGAAGCGTTGTGCCAGTCGGATCAATGCCATGGTAAATCGTCAACTTTTTCTTTTCCAGCGCAACACGAAAGAAATCCGCCGATGGGTAGATATGCTCCACCGCCCGCGTTAACAACTCCTCGATTGATTTATCTTGTTTTTTCATTAAAGTATGTCATCGCGAGCGAAGCGTGGCGATCTCGCGTGAGATTGTCCCGCCACGGCGGGATCCCGCCAGAGGCGGTGACTTCGCTCCACTCGCAATGACAAATTACACGGAGTGCATCAAGCAAGAAACTCTCGCAACCGCTCAAGCTCCTCGCGCGCTACCTCCCACTTTGCGCGCTCTTGCTCTACAATTTCTGCCGGGGCCTTTTTCGTAAACTCTTCGTTCGAAAGCTTCTTCTCAAGATTCGATACGTACGCCATCTGCTTCTCAATCTCCCCCTTAATGCGCTCTTGCTCTTTTACTACATCGACTATACCACCCACGAGCAAATAAATCACGGACTTACCGACGGATAATGGAACGGCATCGTTCGGCCTCTCTGCTTCTTTTGTGACCGTACACGACGCAAGATTTGCCAAGCGGGCAATAATGCTCTGATTTTCCGCAAAAAGACTAAACTGTGCACGTGCGGCAATCATGACATTTAATTTTGTTGCTGCGGGGATACGATAGATCGCGCGCGCATTGCGAATAACCATCACACTCTTTTGCAGTAATGCAAACGCATTCTCCGACGCAATATCAATATATTTTTTCTCACTCTTCGGCCACTCCGCAAGAATCAACAATGTTTCACGTTTCATGTTACACGTTTCATGAAGATGCTCCCACAGCACTTCCGTCACATAGGGCGTGTATGGATGCCACAGACGAAGTAGAAAGTCGAAAGTCGAAAGTAAAAAGTCATTAGGATCGCCTTCGATTTTTTTAATTTCCAAATACCAATCAGCGAAATCTCCCCAGGTAAAATCACGTAACCTCTCACCCGCTTGTGAAAAACGAAACTGCGCACAATCATCCGTAACGCTCACAATCACGCGCTGGAGCCGCGAGAGAATCCATCGGTCGGCTAAAGTTATTGTTCGAGCTTGATCGACCTGCCTGCCGGCAGGCAGGGAACTTCTCGACTCGCTCCGCTCGCTCGAAGAAGAAGGCTGTGATAATACAAAACGACCGATATTCCAAAGCTTGTTTACAAAATTACGGAACCCCGCGATCTTTTCGTCATACAACCGCACATCATTCCCTGGCGTTCCACCGATAATAAGCGATAAACGTACGGCATCCGCTCCATACTTTGCGATCATATCCAACGGATCAATACCGTTTCCTTTACTCTTCGACATCTTCTTTCCAAATTTGTCGCGTACCAAACCGTGAAGATATACCGTCTTGAATGGAACTTCATCCAACGCATACGTCGTCATCATAATCATACGCGCAACCCAGAAAAACAAAATATCATAACCGGTTTCCATGACCGACGTCGGGTGAAATGTTTGCAGGTCATTTTTCTTCGTGGCGTGCCCTGAACCGGAGCTTTGCGACTGGTTCATGGGCCACCCAAGCGTCGAAAATGTCCACAAGCCGGCAGAGAACCACGTGTCGAGTGTGTCGGGATCCTGTTCTAACTCCTTCGATCCGCAAGATGGACATGCTTTAATTGGATCAATCTGAACTATCGGAGGACATGTTTTTGAATCATGAATTATGAATAATGAATTAGGGGATTTTTCCGTCCCATGATTCCCGATTCCTGATTCCTGATTCCCCTTACAATACCATACCGGTATCCGATGCCCAAACCAGAGCTGGCGCGAGATACACCAATCATGTAAATTATCCATCCACTGAAAATATGTCTTATTGAAACGATCCGGCACAATCGTAATTTTTTCCTTCCGTACTGCATCAATTGACCGTGCTTTCAAACTTTTTCCACCATTCTTCGGCTTCTTGTCTACTGCCACAAACCACTGCTTCGAAACCAGCGGCTGGATCGGCGTGTCACACCGATAGCACACCGAAAGATTGTGCACGTAATTTTCATCAATGTGATCAATAAGCCCTTTCTGCTGGAGTCGCTCGACAACTTTTGCACGGCATTCCGCGACCGGCATCCCCGCCATTCCCCCTGCAGCCTCGGTCATTTTTCCATCCATGCCGATAATCTGATGCACGGCAAATCCATATTTCTGCGCAAGCAAAAAGTCTTCAAAGCTATGCGCGGGAGTAATGGTCATCGCTCCCGTTCCCATCGCCGGATCAACGATCGCGTCTGCAACTACTGACGCTTGCACCTTCCCATCAATCCATTCGACATCAAATTTCTTCCCAACAAACTCCATGTACCGCGTATCGTCCGGATGCACAACAATCACTTTGTCGAGAAACTTCGTTTCCGGACGCGCCGTTCCAATCACCACCGGACCATATTTGAGATAGTAGAACCGTGATCGCTCTTCACGATAATTCACTTCATCGTCGGCGAGCGTCGACGCACACCGTGTGCACCAATTCACGATACGATTACCGCGATAGATGAGTCCGTCTTCGTACATCCGCACAAACATCGTTCGCACTGCTCGAGATAACCCTTCGTCGAGCGTGTATCGTTCTCGCGACCAATCACATGACGCGCCCATTTTTTTAATCTGCGTCCGGATGACATTTTTCGACTCCTGCACAAAGACATCAACCCGTTTCAAAAATTCCTCACGCCCAAGGTCATGCCGCGTTTTCTTTTCTTCTTTCCAAATCTTTTTTTCGACAACGTTTTGCGTGGCAATAGACGCATGGTCAAGTCCCGGAACCCAGAGCGCCTTCTTCCCGCGCATCCGCTCGAAACGAACCATCAAATCTTCAATCGCAAGCATTGCCGCGTGCCCCATGTGCAGCTGCCCCGTTACATTCGGCGGTGGCATGGCAATAGTAAAAGACTCTTTTCGCTTCTTTGTAAGGGTATCGGGGTTAAACGCCCCGGCATCTTCCCATTCCTTATAAATTTTTTCCTCGTATTTCGCTGCCTCGTATGCTTTTTCGAGCTGTTCTACGGTCATATGCGGAACATTAGTGTAAAATGCTGATTCTTTAAATACTAACAGAAAAAGACTTTTTTGCAAATGGAATAACATCGTTTTAACGCTCATATTAGCCAAAAAGTATACCTATGTGCCAACAGCTCTTGACAGTATTTTCCCATATGCTATACTGGCGGGTTATCGTAAAAAGCCAAGTCGTGTCGGATGACGCGATATCGATAACACTCCGCCTTCGCTGAAAGCTTCGGTGGACAGGCAAGCAAAAAATCTTTGACAATTTCACTACTCTGGAGAGAGCCCGCGATGCACGGGCAAAAAGCATCATCCGTCTCTTAGTATAAGAGTGGATATATTTTTTACGCAAACAAAACGGCTCTCTCCACAAAAGAAAGCCGTTTTAGTTTGCATCGGTATAGAATTATGGAGTTGAGAAAAGGTTCCCATGCCCTTTTCAGCCTCTAGGACCTCCGCACTCACGCGTACGCTCGATCGGGCTTCGGCTCGAGAAAGCGTACAAACGAGCGCAGTTCGAAGACTCTTCCACGAGTCACTCGGACACTCTCCACTCCAGAATTCTGTACCTATAAAAGTACAGCTAATTAATAACATAACACGCCTATGATTGCAACATCACTCATTCTCACGGTTGCGCTCTTTTGGACCCTTACCGGTTCTGGAAGCGCAGCGTAAACATAAGGGAAGCTTGTCTCCCTGTACTCCCTTCATCTTTAAAGATGACACCGTACAGGGCTACGGGCGAGGTGGTCCGATCGCGATCGGGCCGTCTCACCCGTGGCAAGGATGTCACGAAAGTTCAACCCCAAGGAGAATGCAGCCATGGCTCGACGAGCCTGTCTGTGGGTCCCGGGAAAACTCCCGGCGTGGGCGAGTCTGTTTTTCACGGAACGGTCGGAAACGAATGTCGTTCCGATCGAACCGAAGCCGGTGGAGATCACCAAGACTCCACGGAAACTGGAGACGTCGATCAGTCTTCAGAAGCCGCCGCGAAAGAAAAAGAGCGGCCGCCTGCACAAGGTGCGCCACACAGAAGCCCCTCGGCGAGTCGTCATGGTGGTGACCGACATCATCACCCCAGACAACAAACCTTCGGAGGTGGAGCGCCAGCGCTTCTTAAAGCGCCTCGGCGTCGCGTAAATTTCGTCAACCACGGGGGAGGAGCGTTTCTCTCCCCTATTTCACTGGGCTGAACCCTCATAAAGTTCAACACAATGAAATAGAAAGCACTTTTATAATCTCTAAGCTGCAGAGGAATCGTATCAAACATTGATCATTGTTGCGAAGGGGTGACACATTGTGGGGACCCCGCTCGAGTGCCAGCACTCCGACCGAGGTCGGAGGATGCCATCGGAGTGGGGTGCAATGAGGCAGGACCCCGAGCCGTCGAAGGTAACGAATATACGGATCCGAAAGCAGCGCTCGTCCTTCTTTATCTGGAGGGACAGTGAATATCGCGTACTGCGAGGAATGTTCTTTACAGCGGGGCATCCTCCTTCCTCGCATTTTCCTCAAAGCTACAAGATATTCCCGTTCGGCGCGATTGTATGATCGTTGTCGAACTCCCTTCAGATACAGGAGGACGAACAACGCGCCCTTACTCATCGTCTTTTCGTGCTTATGTGCGAAGAGACGGTCGGCGAGGGCGTGTAAAAATCCAACAGACAAATCTGGTCATCATCGAACACGCATGCAGTAGACGCAAAATACAAAAGCGAGAATTGCAAGAACTGATAGAAACACTATCGGGTGCGAAAAGAAGATACCAGTTTTGTCTGTTGGA
>JAUSHC010000072.1 GCA_030648795.1 bacterium
AAAGGGATTTTGACCTTATTTGCTCAGTAAAAGAATCTTTAAAACTTCGAAACAAAATATATAGGCGCAAACCAAGATTTAGAAAAGATGGGTACTCAAGAGGTGGCATGGCAATGATCATGGTAAGAGATTTTGGACAGATTAAAAACATAATAGTACCACTATTCTATAAAAAATTAGCAGGATATAAGAATAAACAATTTTTGGACTGGCTCGAAACAATCGGGTCTGATCCAATTGTTCCTCAGCATTTTAAATTCATCTATAAAATATATAAAGATGGATTTTATGATAAGCCGGAGATTATTAAAAAATATCAATAAAATCACTTGTTTCGCGCGAAACTTTGCTAATTTTATAAATATTCATTTGTTTATCGCGAAACTTAGATATTTTTGACAAACAAAATTGTTTGTCATATAGAATAATCTATATATAGTAGCAATTGCCGCATTATTGCCGGATTTACATCATGCAAGAATGAGAAGAAAATGAACAAATAACACTTCTCGTTTGGTGTGAGGGTTTACAATTGTTTGCCAGATGTTTATCAGAATCTGATAACATATTTTTGGTATGAATTTTCATAAAATTTGATGCATGCGATAGGTTCAGCATCAATCTTCAAGGAAGGCGTGTCAAATGATTTAACTATGACACCGAAACGGTATCGGTTGAATGATATATTTTGACACCGTAGGTCACTGATGATTTTCTCGTGTTTGGGCTTGTTTCGACGGACAAGCCTTTTTTCTTTTGATGCGCTCGATAGAGCCGTGACAGTTTCGTATCAATGTTTCGTTTGAGTTCCGCCGGATTGAGCGACGCATATAGTTTTTGTAACTGCGCTTTCGTTCCCTCCGGCACCGCGGGCGATTCCATCAATCTTTTGAACGGCGTCATCGCCTTGCCCTGTTTCTTGTGGATTTTGCCATGGATCCGTTCTTTTGACGCAAGTTTCATGACGGGCTGAAAAAAGTTCTTGTACAATCGCAGTTCGTTGCGATACAGACCGTTCATGATCGTTTGTTCTTCCGGGGTGTCATAGCGCAGATAACCCACCACCTGACGCACATGCGTTGAGTTCTTTTGCTCCACAAAGCAGTTGTCGTTCTTTTTGTATGGGCGGGAGCGGGACATGGTGATGCCATGTTTCTCGGCGTAGTTGTAGACATGGATGTTCAAGATATTGCCGCCATTGTCGGGATGTATCTCGCGCCAGGCGAAGGGCGAACGCTTCTTTGCCTCGTTGATAGAAAAAAGAGCTCGTTCCTGCCCCTTGCCCATAATAGCTTCTCCTTCCCACCAGCCGGAGAATATATCAACAACGGAAAGGGTATGTACGTAATCTCCGGCGGCACATGTACCGCAATGTTCCACGCAGTCGATCTGTTCCTGCCCGGGAGTTGACCGGTCCTGCTCCGCACTTGTCTTCGTCGGCACCTTGCTCGCAATGAGAAAGTTCCTTTTGCTTGCGTATTTTCTTTTATTCATGAGCACCTCTTTCTCGTGCGCGAGCTTTGTATCAATGGTTGAGGGAGTTATCCTTTGCAACTTGAACAATGTTTCGTTCGAAAACTCGACCTCGCCCAGCGCCCGAAGTTTTGCCGATTCGTCTTTGAGCAGCGGCGCGAGACGTTGTCCGCAAGGATAATCGAAGATCGTCCACAGACGCGCGAGGGCGCTCCTCACATAACCGTCATAGTATTCTTTGCGCGCTTTCCTCGCGCTTCCTTTCTGCTTTAGTTTCGCTTTGTATCGAAACTTTTTGATGACATACTTCCGTTCCTGTCCGGTGTTACGGCAGTATTCATCCAAGATCCGACCTTTCTCTTTCTTGTGCGACCCAAGATACTTTTCTCTTAATGTTTCCATGTATTGATTTCTGGCCTCGAAATTCATCATGTGACAGGCATATTTTAGAGTTGTAACGACTTTTCACTCTATTGTACCTGTCAATTTCGGTGTCTTTTTATATCATTCAACCGAGAGGGCTACGGTGTCATTTTAGACGAGTAATTGCGTGAGCTTGACAAATTTATTTTATCTGCTATACTGCTTTACGGCAACAAAATCTGCAATTTCCAAACTAAATTAGGAGGATGTGGTGGAGATTTTAGCTTTGGTCGGTCGGATTCTCTCCGGACTTGGCGGTATTGCGATTATGGTGATTGGCATCGGCAACTTCGTTTGCGCTCTCCAAGAGTACCGTCAACGTATTCAATGGAGAACGCTCGGGCCTCATTACAATCGGAATACTTTTATCGCGAGCATTGTCTTTTCCTTGATGGTTGTCGCGATGAGCATCCCTCTCTTCTCATCGATTTGGCCGCAAGTGTAAAAACTTGCGGTCTTTTTTATTGTCCACCTTCCCAAGCTTTTAAAAACTCGTTTTGCGATTTGCCCGCGCACCAGAAAGCCTTCTTAAGGCTTTCGGTGCGGGATTCCGCTCTAAGGAGCTCCACTTTCGTTATGCAAAAAACACCACCTCCGTGGTGTTTTTTTATTTTCCCCTCCTCCCAATACGATAGCAAAAAGAATTCGGAATGCGGGATTTTTT
>JAUSHC010000061.1 GCA_030648795.1 bacterium
CACTGCGCGCACGCCCAGATCATCAAACATCGCGAGATACGCCTGTTTCCAATCCAGTCCAAGATACTGCGCCTGCGCTTTTGAAAACGTCACGCCCCACGTCGGCTCACGGCCGTTACTGTAATCATTGTTCGCGAGCGAAACCCACCACGTGACAAACAGCACAACGATTATGAGCACGACGCCCGTCTTTTTGTATTTCAAAATTTTATACATACACTTACGAAATGTCATTGCGAGCCCTGCGAAGCAATCTGACGCGAAACGTCATCCCGAGCCCTGCCGAGGGATCTCATAATCTTATAGATCCTTCGACTCGCTACGCTCGCTCAGGATGACACCGGTTCGGTATCAGATTGCCACGTCGCTTCTCGCTCCTCGCAATGACGAATAAAATTATAACGTATCAATCCACTTTGAAAAAATTTCTTTGATTTCGGTAAGATGTTTCGGATCGCGAAATGTATGGGGAGCATCTTTGATAATATGCAATTCTTTTTTACCACTCGGCAATGCATCAAATAAAATTTTCTGATGCGACATCGGCGTACTTTCATCATGATCACCAACAATCAGTAGTACTGGCATTGTAAGCTTTGCTACCAAAGGCAATACATCATACCGCAACCGATCCTCCATGTGCGACCACTTCAATCGCTTTATGCGTCCCGGCGTTGTTTTACTCCCTTCGATTCGCCAGCCCGTTCTTTTCCACTCTTCTAAAATCTTAGTCTTTGGCGAGGTCTCCATACTCAATTGTCCGGAAACGACGGTCGAGATCGGTGCTAATGCTTTTACTTTTTCCGGATACTTTTCTGCATAAAGCGCCGTACAGATACCACCCAAACTATGCCCCGCAAGACAAAACGGTTCTGCGTACCACGGCTGTGTCTTCGCCCATGCAATCACGTCCTCCAAATCTTCGTAATAGTTCGTTACGGTAGCGTCTTCATAATTTCCGTCGCTCTCCCCAAACGTATTTGTCGTATCAAATCGTACTGCAGTATACCCCCCACTCAAGAATGCATCAGCAAATGTCTGCACATGCGACTGATCCTTCGTTCCGCCCAGCCCATGCATCACAAACGCCAACCCCTTCTGCGGACTCACCTCTTCTACAATCACCGCCACCTTCTGCCCCTTCCGATTTTTGATAAAAACTTTTTGCATAATTAACGCGCGAGCAAGACAAGCCCAATGCCGATCAAAATAATCGCGACGGATTTACGCACGACGATCGCCATACTTAATCGCTCACGCAGTTGCGAAAAACGCTTGCCCAAAAGAATAGCCATAAAGAACAAGAACGCATACTGCATCCCCTGCATCGCCGTGATGATCGTGACGCTCGCAAGCGAGATTGCGTAGTTCAAAAGAATCGCAGACACCGCACCGGCAGATTGTCCGCCAAGAAAAAGCAAACCGAGATTGCCTTTCGGTCGTTCTTGTTTGCTCAAAATATCATGTCGCCATTCGCGGCGCAGTAAAAATAACAGGACGGTTAAGAATGCACCGACGCGAATCCATACGAACCCACTCACGAATGGTTGTATAGAAAATACGTGTTTTGTGAGCGCGTACGAAACTGCAAAACACACCGCCGCGATACATGCATAGATCCATCCGCGCTGGCGCTTTGCCGTCTCGCGCTCCGTTACCACATCCGTGTCATATGAAATCACAACACTTCCGAGGAGTAACAATGCAAATGCAATCAACTCCCCTTGCGACAACCGCTCGCCTAAGAACGCGTACGACAAAAGAAAAATAATAAGTGGTTGCAACCCGCCGACAACCGGCACCACACGCGATGTTTCAAGGCGAAGAAGTGCCCCGAAGAAAAAAAGTAGCGCAATCTCAAATGTGAGTCCGGCAAAAAGTGCAAAGCCGACTTCGCGCGCCGTAAAAACTAACGATCCAAAGGGCAAAAGGACAATTGCAAAAAGCCCGAGCGCTCCAATCCAAAACGCATACACCGCCGGCTTCGGCACCGCTTTCGCCAACAAAAATTTATCCACCAAAAACGCGCCAGCGTTCATGAGATGCGCAATAATAACAATAAGAAGCCAGGACATACGATTATTGTAGCACGAATATCCGCCTCTCTTCCAACCCCATACCTCCCCCAGCCCTCTATGCTCTGCTTCGACGCGTTGAGCATATTTCAAGGATAAAAGTATATCATCGCACTGATCATGAACCATGGGCTTAGAGAGCTGGGTTCGGCACCGTGGCACCCGCATACTCGGCGGATTATTTTTGCAAACGCCATTCACCCATGCTGGGGTTCCATGCCCCGTAACAACGCGAAGCTTTGTTACGGGGTGGCGGCAAAAATAAAAAACCTCGCACAAGAATCTGTGCGAGGCGTGAAAGAAATGTCGCCGACGAAAAGGTGGATCAGAGCAGCTCATCCAGCCGATGGAACGCCTCGATCGCGATCTGTGCTGCTTCTTTCTGACCCTCTTCTCCCCAGTCCTCCGTCACACGGTTCGCGAAAATCGCGTCGATAGCGCCCGCGGGGAAACCGCCGTGCGACGCGCACCACACGAAGATCCCCGATTCCTCCATCGAGTAGAAGAGTACTTTAAGATGCTGCAACCACTTGAACTGTTCCTTGAGCCACGGCGGGATATAGTTCTTGTAGCCCGGACGCGCCTGCCCCTCAACGAAACAGTCCGTGGTCGCACCAACACCTACGTGATGCGGAAGCCGCAATTCTTTTGCCGCGGCGACGAGTGCAGCAACAATGCGATAGTCCGCAATCGCCGGGTACTCGATTGGTGCCCAGTTCTTTGTGGCGCCATCGAGCCGTACAGCACCAGTGCAAATCGCCACATGACCCACGCGAGGCATCCGTTGCAAGGTCCCGCACGAACCAACGCGAATGAATACCTTGGCACCCGATCGAACCGATTCCGGAAGAACGATGCCAGTAGAGGGACAACCAATTTGCGTTGTAACAACAGAGATGTCCATCCCCCTGTGCTTTCCGGTAAAGCACTTGTAACCGCGATGATCATCGCCGACTTGCTTCGCTCCTTCGAAAAAAGTCTCCGCGATCATAACCGCACGCGCAGGAGATCCCACTAAGAGACACCGAGGGGCAAGATCTCTCTTCTTTAACCCCGTGTGATATTCTCCCTTTCCATCCTTCGCCTTCGGCTTACTTGCTTTTGCCACGATTGTTCTCCTCTCAAAAAGGGTTTGACTGTAAAAAAAGAGTAGTATATCCCTATCAAAAAGTCAAAAGTCGTTATCGAAAATCGGCGGCGAAAATCGGTTGACAATAAAACCTTTCTCTATTACTGTAATATTACATTGAGGATCGTCCTCAAAAAGCCCCAACAAGGAGGTGCGGATGAGTACCGAGAAAATATTACAACACTTTGCCGAACATCTTCCTACCATGAGGGCAGCGTTCGGTGAAACAACGAACTTTGACACGCTCATCGGGAGTAGGTTCATTTTCCATGACGGCGTTGCGACCATAATGGGAAGGATCGACAGCATCCAGATACATTCGAAGAATCACTATTACATCACGCTGTTCGTAAGTGTCCCAAGATTCAAAGATGCACAGCTTCTTCACCTGGGCTACTACGCAACGAACGGTAGATGGGTCGCTTCGATCTTATCGGATAGCGGAAGTTCTGACATCATCAACGGAGAATTCGAACTCCTCGATTAGCCAGCTCCGTTCTGCACGACATCTATTCCCCACTTCCCCGCCAACGCACTCGTGCCGTGGCGGATTTTTTTTATACAAAAATTTTTTATAAACGTCCTCGACTGCGCTCGGACAATATTTTTTCTTCCCTCCAGCCGGATCTGCCGCAGATGCTCCCGCCGACAATAGCAAAGGTGTCGACGGAAGAGTCGGCAAGCGCAGATGAGGGGAAACCGCGGCTCTGATGCCGCATCGAGAACGCGGAGGGCTCCTCCATCGAGCACGCCGATCTTCCCCGACACCGACGCGTGTCGCCGGTGAGCATTGCGGTAGAGCCGGCGCCCTCCTCTCAACGCTTTCCAAAATGCTGCGTCCAAAAAATATGAAACCCGGAAGCGTTGCGCCCCAATTTCAAACCGAACCCCGCCTCTTCAATTCCATCAAAAAGAATATTCGCGCGATGCCCGGGACTATTCATCCATCCAGTCATCACTTCATCAACCGTTTTCGGTTCTTTCGCAAGGTTCTCTGCGGAAATACGTGCCGGATATCCGGTGCTCGTAATAAGCTGATGCGGTGTCACACCATCCGGACTTTCATGCGCAAAATAATCGCGCGTAAACATATCCTCTGATTTTTTCTGTGCGGATTCGTTTAGAAGAGGATTGATCACCAGTGCCGGAAGCCCCCCGTTTGTGCTGCGTTCTTGATTCACACGTGTAAGCATTGCTTGTCGCATCGCGTCCATATCGGCAAGCGCCACGGTAATCTGCTGTTCGTACTTCACCTGCGATGAAGCGAAAAAAACAACCCAAATATTTCGGCTATCACCGCCGACTGTCATGCCAACACCCATGTCTTCATAATCGGACTTTTGAATAAGCGCTTTACTATTTTCGCTCGCATTCCAAAGCCCAAATGCCGTTGCCGCGTCTTCAGGTCCTCCGGCAATAAGAATACCCATCGCCCGCGCTTCATATCCCGCTTCTTTCAATAATTCTTTTCCACCAAGACCCTCGGGCGTTGTTGTTGTAAAATAATTCCGCGCAACCATATCATCGGTAAGCCGCTGCGCTGCAGCATTGACTGCATCGTGTACTACAAGTTCCGCAAGACCACTCGCACGACGCTCGCCATTCACGAGCGCAAGGATATCCGCACGAATTGTTGTGAGTAGTGATGCGGGGGGCGAAGGCGGAATCGGAGAAGACACCGGCGGAGATTCTGGGGGTAGCGGCGCTTGTTGTAGCGACCCGCCACCAGTAGATCCTGATGATGGTGCAGACGACGGTGGAGAAACAATAGGTGGCGCAACAATAATTGGCGCGGGTGAAAGTATTGGTGAAGCTCCGACGCTCGGCTGTGCCGAGGTCGGAGTCCCGACGTCTGCTGGCGTCGGGAGCGGTACTACGATAACAGCGGCTGAATTTTCGGCAATAACGATTGTCGCGAGGTTGACATCAGTAATACCAAGCCCCAACTTTCGCATCATGTGAAACGCATCATCAGGTCTTCCCAAGAAATACCGGCGCCCGTCTTTCGGATAGACATACCATGCCTCTCCATGCTCTTCGACCTGGAGAAGAATACGTCCGTAGAACCTCTTCGAAAATACAGCGTCACCACTATCGGAAGAATCACCGCGAGGAATCTTCAAGAGATTCTTATCCGTCATACCCAACCCCTGTTTCCGCATTACCGCAAACGCATCTGCCGGACGTCCCAGATACCACCGCTCTTTTTGTATCGGATCAACATACCACGCTTCGCCTTTGGATTCGACTTGCAATAAAATACTTCCCGCAAGCCGCTCGGAAAGCGTTGCCGAAAAAACTGGTGCAACAATAAAAAAGGTTGCTACGAGTGACAATGTAGCAACCACGATGCGAGGATAGAAACGTGTACGAGTCATATCCTCATTGTAGCACACCGGCTATCCGGCGTCCTTCTTCAGTGCACCGTTTCAGCCAGTACGATATGCGGTTCAAACGGTTTGTTGGGATCCTCGACGAAGTACGGCTCAAGCATCGCGGAGCATCCTTCGCTGTTGAGACGCCCCTGCTCCTCGAAGACAGAGGACTTGTCCGACACCATGAGAATCCGAACACGATTGAGGCACTCGTCGTCGTCTCTTTTCACGATCTCGAGCAATATAAACTGCCCATACAAACGAGGATCCGCATTGACCTCGCCCAGGGACTGCTCATTACCCGTAACACACGGATGATTCGCCATGCTACTTTCCTCCCGAAAAGAACTACGCCGACGCACTGGGAAATGGAACGAATATGCTTTCGAACATACTCCCTGCCTCCAACGCAGAGAACTTCTCCTGTATTCTGTCCACATCCTTCTTTCCCCCAACGCCACGAAGACGCACCATGTCCTCATCAGGGTCGGTAACTTCAACACAGACCCACCGTCCAAAGAATTTGCAAAACTCCATCACTCGCTTTCGCCTCCATTCGCGTCTGTTTTTGATGGATCTCCGCGCATCTTCGAGGTTTCCTCTCTCTTGTTTTGGCATGAACTACCCTCCCTAAATAGTCATGGCTTCATCATACCTTCCGCGTAAACTGATTGTCAAAATGATCAGTAGCGATACGAAGCATCCCCCAAAGCGCTAATGACTCACCAAATAACTCAAGGCTCTCCTCAAGCACGACGAGCACATTATAAAATTGCAGAC
>JAUSHC010000080.1 GCA_030648795.1 bacterium
GAAGGACGGGGCGGCGGCGTATACCGTCATGCGCTTTCTCGGTCTTGGTATTACTGATGCGAACTTAGTGAAATTGAAGATTGGTCAGTAGAAACAAAAATAATTTTTTGGTATACTGTAATTCTTAGTTTTTAATTATCCTCATGGCACAAACACTTCAAGATATTTTTCTCCGTATACAAGAAAAAAAAGACAAGCGAAAAGATGTGCGTCGCATGTACAAAGACGTACTTGATGCATCACCGAAGTATCGGGAGATTATGGAAGAAGCGACAAAGCTTCGGGAGAAAAAATCACAGATTGTCACCGCAATACAATCGGAATGCGCCGATGAGCTTGCGAAAATTGATGCGTTAACATCCGACATCGCATCGGATGAGACGCTTTTGACCGACATGGCGATCACGCAATATACAAAAGGTGAATCAATCACCATACAAGACGAATTTGCCAATACATACGAACCAGTGTTTGCGGTGAAGTTCAAAAAAAGCAGGGCGTAATTTTTGGGTATGTGGAGTTCGGGGATCTATTGATTCGTTGACAGTAGTAAAAAAAATGCTAACATGGGGGGGAGACGATCTATTATTAAATAGATACAACTATGGCAGAGGCAAGAGAAATAATTCATAATCCTGATGAGGGGAAATCGGCGGTGGAGTCGAATGAGGAGCTTCAAGGAAAAGCGTTTGCAGCATCTGAACTCTTGAAAGGATGGGTGCCATCAGCATTGAATGGGTATAAGGAAACGCCACTTTCTAAAATCGAAGAAGCGTTGTCGGTATTGGTGCGATTCAAAGATGCGGTTGCAAAAGATCGCGCAAAAAAACAAGAAGCGAAAAACGAAATGCGAAAACGCATAGAAGAAGTTTTAAATACACCAAGAGGTGCGGCAGTACAAAAAGCGAGGGATGTTTTTGTAGACTTTGATGGAGCGATTATTATCCCGTACAACGATAAAGCACATGCGTCTGAATATAGTATTAGCACTACGGATAATTATCTGATAAAAGATATTGATCTTGATGATGAGGATTATGATTCGGATGCGGTTTTTGAGTTTCAAATGGGGCATTTACAAGACTGGGGTGATGGAGAGATTGACCATGGAGGAGGGTATACAAGGGTTGTGATAAAACTTGATACTGATGGGAAAATTGTTTATGAATTTAGTGGGGAAGAGTTAGATGCAGAATTCAAGAAACAGATTGAAGATTTGATACGGAAGAAAGCTGAAGAGATTTAAAATCCTCAAAGCGTTAAAAGAAGCGAGTGCGGCTCGCTTCTTTTTGTTAGAAAATGATGTAGTTAGGGTTATGGCAATTTAATCGCCATGCGTCTTCGTCGGTAAGAGAGAAACGCCATTATGCCAAAACCGAGGAAGAGAAGCGATGGCCAATCTTTCGGCATGTAGAGGCCGATGATTTTCGGGATACTGATCCAGTCTATGGTGATTGACCCCTGCACGGTTTCGACAGTGTTGCCAAGCACTTGATCTCGCGTGTCGAGATTCGTGAGCTGATCTTCCGCGTCTTTTATTTGTGCGTCGAGCATTACACGTTTTGAGTTGTATTGCATGTTCTCATTTGCAAGATTTCGATTGATCCGGCGCTCGTCGGATTGCAATGTGGTAAGACGCGTTGCAATTTGTTTTTGGCGGGTAGGGTCAATGGTTACTTCAGCCCGGAGCGCTTTCATCTCGGCGACGACCCCATATAATTGCCGTTGCAGAGCGGTAGCAGTTTCGTGATGTTGTGCTTCAAGTGCATCGCGATTTTTTTTGTGTTCCGCGAGCAGTCCAGACATCATATCAGTCTTTTCTTCAATCAGGCGCTTCTCCGGAAGCAGATTTTGTGTCGCGATACTTTCCGTCATGAAGCGTTCGGGAACAAGTGTCTTGAGCTCTGCTTTGAATGCGTCAAATGTTTTCTTTGGCACTACAAAGGAAATATACGCAGTGCGTGTCTGTATGGACGCACTATCTATGCGCCCACCGTATCCGCGCACAATCGTTTGGATGCGATTGCCGAGCGTTTCTATGTTTCTCGTTTTCATTGTGGTCCGATAATCCGTTTTCAAGAATTCGCGCGTGTCGGACGCAGGTGTTGGTTGGAAATAATCAGCAAAGTTTCTACTGATTTTTTGCATGGCGCTTGGCTCTTGTGCGGAAAGTCCGGAAGAAAATCCTACGCTATTAAAGCCAGATGATACGCTTTTCAAAGAGGCGCCTTCACTAATGCTCGCTACTTGCGCAGTACGGGTGGGGGATGGAGCTTTTTGTATAAAGAAGATCAGTACTGCAAGCCCTGTACAGGTGAGTGCGAGCCACGGAATACGGACGGGGCTTTGCACGGCGACTTTTTGTTCAGCGATGTGCAGTGTGTTCAGCGCTCGTATTTTTTCGGAATCATTATTTTCAGGCATGCGTCGTTGCCCTTGCCCCCACTTCTGCAGAAGATGATGTAATTTGTCGTTCATATAGTTAAATAAATTTACGTGCCTGTGCGATGGCTCTATGGGCGCGGACGCGAGCGGATATTGTAGAGATATTCAGCACGCTTGCTATTTCCCGAAACGAAAGATCGGCGATGTAGCGTAGTTGTAGTATCTCTCGCTCTGTTTCGGAAAGTTTATTGAGAATATTCTCGATCAGAAGTCTTTCTTCGTAACGGGGCGTCGTACTTTGTGCGAGATCATCATGCAATGCATCAATCGGTTCGTGGGTTCGCGTTCGCCACTGTTGGCGACATTCATTGCGCGCGATCGCAAAGAGCCACGCGCTGAATCGTACTCCTCTTGGTTTAAAGAGTTGAATATTGGCAATCGCCTTGAGCCACGTCTGTTGATACACGTCTTCGGCGAGCGTTTTATCGCGAAGCGTATTCATACAATAGCCGTAGAGTTTTGGGGTAATTGCGTCCCATAGCAAACCAAGCGCTTCTTTGTCGCCCGTCTGCGCACGTGTTGCAAGTAATAGTTCTTCTTCAGTGGTCATATGCTGTATTTGTAATTGAGAGCCCTCGTATAAGGATAATACATGAAGGGGGGTAAATGTTACATTCATTGCCTCAGATAATTCTTGATGCTATGATTGTACTATGGTAATTCTTATCGGTATCGCGACGGTTGTCTCCACCTTTTTGGGCGGGCTTTTTGCGTTGCGTTTTAAAGATAAGCTGCATTTGATTCTCGGGTTCAGCGCCGGTGCCGTGCTTGGTGTTGCATTTTTTGATCTTTTGCCAGAGGCGATCACGCTGGGGAGTACTGCGTATGATGTGGGGCAGATTACTTCCATCGTTGCACTTGGATTTGTTGTGTATATGATTCTTGATCGTTTTGTAGTGTTGCATACGCACGCATCAGAGGGGCAGGTTGACCATACGACACATCGCGGGAAATTGGGTGCAGGGAGTTTGTCCGCCCACAGCTTTTTCGATGGTATTGCGATTGGGCTTGCGTTCCAAGTGTCGTCGGCAGTCGGGAGTATCGTTGCGGTGGCGGTGCTTGTGCATGATTTTTCCGATGGGATAAATACCGTAAATCTTATTTTGAAGAATGGAGGAACGCGTCGTGTCGCGTTTCAATGGCTTTTTGTGGTTGCCATCGCACCGCTTGCGGGAGTTATTGCGACGCTTTTCTTTTCTCTCCCCGAGCAAGTGCTTGGCATCGTGCTCGCGGTGTTCTGCGGTTTTTTCCTCTACATCGGCGCGAGCGACCTGCTTCCCGAAAGCCATCACAACCATCCAACAAAATGGACGACGTTCATGACAATACTCGGCGTGATTGTCCTATACGGCGCGATTCGATTGGCAGCGCTTTAATTTTTTAAAATCCATCAATGAAAAAATATATCAAGTCTTTACTTGAGGGCGAGCGAGATGAAGTTTCTCCATGGCGTATTTTTCGTATCATGAGTGAATTTGTGACGGGGTTTGAGTTTCTTCGCAATTTTAAAAATACCGTGAGTTTTTTTGGTTCATCGCGCCAAGGGTTTGATAGTGGCGTCTACAAAGAAGCGACGCGGCTTGCCCATCGACTTTCGAAGAGCGGGTTTACGATTATCACGGGTGGGGGACCCGGAATTATGGAGGCGGCGAATAAAGGCGCGTATGAAGCAGGCGGTCCGTCCGTTGGTATCAATATTAAAGTGCAACATGAACAGCGAGCGAATAAGTATGTGAAAGAATCAGAGTCGTTCAAATATTTTTTTACAAGGAAAGTCATGTTGTCGTTCTCGTCGCAGGTATACATTTTTTTCCCCGGAGGGTTTGGCACGCTTGATGAACTTTTCGAAATGATCACGCTTATTCAAACAAAGAAGATCGAACCCATCCCAATTATTTTAGTGAATAAAGAATTTTGGCAGCCGCTTTTATCATGGATCGATGAGTATCTGTATAAGAGAAACCACGCGATACAAAAAGAAAACATTGCATTGTATCATCTCGTTGATACCGGTGATGAGGCGTTTCGGTTGATCACCAAGCTTGTCAAGAAAAAATGAGGAGCGGGGCAGCTATTGCCCACATGGATTTGCCATGCTACGCTCGTAGTATTGAGCATTAACTATCTATTTTTATGAAAAGATTTTTTATCTTTTTGGTCATTATCGTCGTTGCGTTCTTTGCCTATTGGGTGTTTCGACGACCGTTGGAAGCTCCAACAACCACACAAAAAGAAGAGGCGCCACTCGCAACAAGCGTTCAATCCGAACGAGACACTATAGAGCGTGTTGCGGAGTCCGTATCCTCGAAAGCGGGAGATGAGCTTGTTAGCGAGAATATTCGTGTAACATCGCCGAAGTCGAATGATGCATTGACCTCGCCATTTGTTGTTGTGGGTGAAGCGCGAGTATTTGAGAATGTGGTGAATGTACGTGTGACGAATGAAAAAGGCGAAGCGGTTATCAATGAGACCGCGTATGCAAAAGCATCGGACGCCGGACAGTTCGGACCGTTTTCAGTCAACCTCTCCTACAAATTTAAGAATACGAAAGAAGGGTTTGTTGAAGTTTATTCGAAGAGCGCAAAAGATGGTAGTGAGCAAGACCTTGTCCGCATTCCGGTACGATTTGAGTGAGTAGTAAGTAGTTGGTAGTGAGTAGGGATATGAAGGTAGAATCGTATGAGAATTTAATTGTATGGCAGAAATCAATGGATCTTGTTATTGAGGTCTATCGATTTACTGAAAAGTTTCCTCGAGAGGAAGTGTATGGGTTAACGTCACAGATGCGGAGAGCAGCAGTTTCCATCCCATCGAATATTGCAGAAGGAAGTCGTAGAAGTTCTCGAAAGGATTTTCGCAATTTTATTCTTATGGCATATGGTTCAGGAGCGGAGCTAGAGACTCAGATAAAAATTGTGGAGCGCCTATCTTTTGTTGGTCAAAATGATTGCACGCTCACTCATCAACTACTTGGCGAAGTGATGCGTATGTTGAATAGACTTAGTGCAGAGTTACACGAAGTATAGAAAATACTACTCACCACTCACTACAAACTACTTACTATATCTATGAAAACAACTGCAGGAGGAGGAGACAATGGGGCGCACTATCAGTGTGCTGTGTGTGAATTGTACTACGCCGAGAAGCAGTGGGCGGAGCAGTGCGAGGCGTGGTGCCGCGAGCATCCGAGCTGTAATACCGAAATTACAAAACACGCAATTGAGCTTAAAAGTCAAAAAGACGCATGACGCAAGACGATTTTCGTCCGTACAGCAGGTGGATACTTTTTGGATTCATCGCACTTATGGTGTTGGGGCGATACGTCTTTTTTTTGATTCCGATCGCCGTTGTTGCGGGAGTAGTCTGGTATCTTTTTAAACAGAAAAAAATAACGTTTGATTTTACCCAACCGTCGGCCAGCGCGAAAAGCGCACGGTCGGCTTTTAATTTTACGTCTATGCCTACCGTACAATTCAAGTGGCAGTATGTCGCCTACGGAGTCGCCATTCTTGCAGTATTGCTTATTATTATTGACGGCCTTGTGTCCGTTCCCGCGGGAAGCGTTGGCGTGATCTACGATCGTGGGCGCGGGGTGCTCGCGAAACAATATGGCGAGGGGCTGCATTTAAAAATCCCATTTTGGCAAGTGGCGACGATTATGGATACGCGTCTGCAGGTGTACACGATGAGCGTGGATGATCAAGAGAAAGCGCGGTATTTTTCCGAACCAATTGAGGCGTTGACGTTAGATGGACAACGAGTGGACATTGATGCGACGGTACAATTTCGTATTCCTGCGGATAAAACAGCGGATATTTACAAGAACATCGGTCTTGACTACGCAGAGAAGGTGATTAAGCCGGGTGCGCGGTCGGTGATTCGTGGTGTTATTACCGGATATGATTCGACAAAACTTTTTACGGAAGCAAGTCGTACGGAAGCATCCGTGAAGATGGAAACAGGACTGCGTGATTTTTATGCAAGCTCCAACATCCAGCTCGTCGCATTACTGTTACGCAACGTGCGATTTTCTGAAGTGTACTTGAAAGCGATCGAAGACAAGCAAGTTGCACAACAGCGGATTCAAAAAGCGGAGTACGAGCGGCAAGAAGCGGAGAAGGTGAAAGAGCGGAAGATTATTGAAGCCGAAGCCGAAGCGCAGGCGATTAAGTTGAAAGGGGAAACACTTCGCGCGAATCCGAGCGTCATTCAATTTGAATTTGTCCAAAAGATGGCGCCGAACATCAATTGGGGGATTCTTCCACAGAGTGCGGTGCCGCTACTCGACCTCAAATCATTACAGGGAAAATAGCGAACATGCGGGTATACAATAAAACGATACTCATTACCGGTGGCGCTGGTGGTGTTGGTGGTGCACTCGCGCAGAAATGTGTTTCTGCGGGTGCGCGCGTTTTTTCGCTTGATATCCGTCCGCCGGAAGCGCCGATCGAAGGCGTTACGTACTATACGGTTGATATTACGAAGAGTGTAGCTATTTGCAAGGCGATAAAAAAAATTCCGCATCCGATTCATTGTTTGGTGAATAACGCAGGCGTGATGCGGCGTGGGAAAATTTTTGAAACCAGTGAAGCGGACTGGGATTTTTTATTTTCGATCAATGTGAAAGCGCCGTGGCTCGTGACGAAGTGTGCGCAGCCGTTTCTGGCGCGTAACGCCACCATCGTGAGCGTTTCTTCAAAACACGGTGTGCATCTTGTCGCTGATCCTGCTGTGTATGCATTGACGAAAGCAACACTGCTTACACTTTCAAAGATTATTGCGTTGACCTATCCTTCATATCGAATGAAGGTTGCATGCTTCGGGCCTATCGATACGGCACTGCATCACTTCGGGCGTGATCGCGCACAACTCAAACAAGAGAAGAAAGAGGGGAAAGTCTGCATGCCGGCAGATGCGGCAACGATGCTTTTCAAATTAATCACGCTGGATAAGACGCAATTATTATTCAATCCGGGCACGTGCAGCTATTCTTTTACTGACTAGCTTTTGAGCCGGTCGGCTTAAAAGCTCGT
>JAUSHC010000083.1 GCA_030648795.1 bacterium
AAAGGAATATTTAGGGTTAGAACTAAATAAAATGACAATAAACGAAACGAAAACAGAGGCAATAGCCTCTGTCCGATCAAACTGGCTCAGGGGGTGGGGATCGAACCCACGACCAAGAGATTAACAGTCTCCTGCTCTACCGCTGAGCTACCCCTGAATAGTTTTTAGAAATTCTTTACCGTACCCACTCTTTAGTTTCTTCTCACGGATACGAGCCTCAATTCTTGTTTTACAATACTCTTGGTGAAACAAGTGCCAAGGTCTATATCCTTTTGTTGATGAAACCAATCCTGAATTATGATACTTCAATCTTTCAATAAAATTCCCAGTTAGTCCAACGTAAATTCTACCATCTTTTTCACTTCTGATTGCATAAACAGTATACATTTTTATTCTTCCTGCTCCCTGCCTAAACGGCAGGCAGGTACCGCTGCCTGTCTACCGACAGGTAGAAGCTACCCCTGAATAATTTATTTAATTAGTTTACTAGTGACTAGTTTACTAGCTTATTGGACTTTTGTCTATTTTCAGATTTTAATTTCAGAATGAGTGCATTCAACATGCGCATAATCTCATTAAGCTTTGATGACAATCTTTCGTAATCATTCTCACTTAAGAATGTAAGTGCACGAGCAAGCAATAAAAATGTTTCAAGTTCAGCACCCGATCCGAATGCAATTCCCAAAAATTGCACAAATTCTTTTTTATGTTGACGACATTGTCCCTCTGCTATGTTCGTAGGGATTGAGTATGCTGCTCGTCGTGATTGTGAAGTAATGCCATAAAGCTCCTCCCTTGGAAAGCTCTTCGTAACTCCGTAAACATCAACAGCTAATTGAAAAGATTTCTGCCAAACAACCAAGTCTTTATATCCCTTGTTCATTTTATTTTTGTTCTAGTAAACTAGTAATCTAGTAACTAGTGAACTCAATCTTACGACACAAAGTCTCGCAACTTGCCAATCCCTTCATGCTTCAAGACTTTTTCCAGCGCTTTTGCCTCAATCTGCCGAATACGCTCGCGAGTCACACCGAACTCTTGCCCCACCTCTTCCAACGTATGGGTCACGCCATCGATAAGCCCAAACCGCATCTCAAGAATTTTCTGCTCACGCGGGGATAATCCGATAATCGTCTGACGCACATAATCTTTCAAAAGTTGCAGCGCTGCCGCCCGATCCGGCGTCACATTCTTTACATCTTCAATGAAATCCTCGAGCGTTGAATCTTCTTCATCTTCACCAACGGTCGTTTCCAGTGAAACGGTATCTTGAGAAATTTTAATGATGTGCCGAATCTTATCAACATCCTCTCCCATTTCCGCAGCAATTTCTTCTGGCAATGGCTCACGTCCAAGATCCTGAATGAGCTGCCGCTCCACTTGCTGAAATTTATTGATCGTCTCCACCATGTGTACGGGAATACGAATCGTTCGCGACTGATCCGCAAGCGCGCGAGTGATCGCCTGCCGAATCCACCACGTTGCGTAGGTTGAAAATTTATACCCGCGACGATGATCAAACTTCTGTACCGCACGAAAAAGTCCGATATTCCCTTCTTGAATAAGATCAAGAAGTGAAAGCGATTTCCCCGCAAACTTTTTTGCGATGGAAACAACCAATCGCAAGTTCGCCTCAATCAATTTTTTCTCTGCTTCACGATCACCCGCCTCTTTACGCTTTGCGAGAGAAATTTCTTCTTCCGGTGCAAGAAGCGGTACGCGTCCAATCTCACGCAAATACATCTGCACAGAATCCGCAGAAATATCCGCGAGATCAAGATGTTTCCGCTCTTCCTCTTCATTTTTTTTCTCTTTTTTTGTCAGTGGTACGCTACTTTTCTTTCCAAGATCAAGGATACCTCCCTTCGACTCAATAACTTCAATGCCCCGTGCATCGAGCGTATCAAGAAACTCCTCAAGCGCGGGAAGATATTCCTCCATCTCTGAAAATGTATACAAAAGCTCCGTCTCTGTAATAAAATTTCTGGAACGCGCCTTTTTCAACAACGTATCGACTGCTTCAACGCTTGGCGGCGCAACGCGAACCTTCTCTTTTTTGATGCTGCTCTTGTGTACAACCTTTTTTGTTTTTTTTCCGCCGGAGGCGCCATGCCTACCGGCAGGCAGGGATCCCTGCCTGACCGGCAAGCGGGCGCCTTTCGTGAAATTTTTTTTCATGGAAGAAAATTTAATCGAGTTCCACTAATAGACGCATGAGCGCATCCGCGCGCTCGAGCAATTGCGCGGTCTTCGCTTCATCTCGAATGTCACGCACTTCTTGTTCAATACGGGTAAGCTCCTCCCGAATGACATACCGCTTCAGCTCAACAATGCTTGTTCGTACTTCCTTTGCGATTGTCACGCGATCAAATGAACTAAAAAAGTGTTCAGCGGCAAGAGCCAAGCGGTCAAATAACTCTTTTTTCCCTTCACGAAGGGCTGCGATCGCTTCAGATGATTGTTGTGTAGTATACAAAGAATGAAGATCCGTGTAAAGGTCACGTAATGGACCAATGACAATAATCTGCGGCTGCACCTCGGCAATGATCTTTGACACATGTTCGGGGTATTGCACGAGAAGCGCGAGGAGTCGTTCGGAAAGAAGCGCGTGACGATCCTGTGTTGGCTTTTCTGTTTCTCGAGAGCGACTCGCTGTTGCGCCCTGCCTATCGCCTGTCTGCCCCATGGGCAAGTTCCGATCCCCGTGCGGAAGCGCTTCGTACAAAAATGTTTCGGGAACCTGCAAGAGCGCGGCAAGTTTATGGATATAATGACTGCGCTCGACAAGATCCGGAATCTTCGCAATGAGCGACAAGAGATCTTTGGCGATTGCTTTCTTTTCACGCACATCGGTCATGTCACGTTTTTTCGCGCGCACAAATAATGCGTCAAACATGGGCTGCCGCGCTTCGACGGCCGCGCGCCAAAGAGCGGGATCTTTCTGAATACATTCATCGGGGTCTTTCATACCCGCGGGCAAGGTAATCGCGGAAACATCAAAGCCCTCTCGAAGAAGCGTATCGACGCCGCGACGGGAAGCGGCTTGTCCTGCACTGTCTTCATCAAAACAAAGCGCGACCTCGTCGGTATAGCGATGGAGAAGTTTCGCGTGCTCGAGCGTGAGTGCGGTTCCCGATACCGCAACAACATTCGCAACACCGGCGGCATGCGATGAAAGCGCGTCCATATTCCCCTCAACCATCACTGCAAAATCGGCATCCTTGATCGCCTGCTTCGCTCGATCAAGTGCAAACAAAATCCGCCCCTTGTTATAAATGAGCGTCTCCGGTGTATTGATATATTTTGCCATGTCCTCTTTTGCTCCGGGTAAAATTCGCGCTGTTGCTCCAACCACCGTTCCGTTTGCATCACGAATGGGGAAGATAACGCGCGCACGGAATCGATCGTAAAACGGCAATCGCCTGTCGCCTCCTCCTTTCGGGCGTTCAATAACGACACCGCTCGCTATGATATCCGCGAGCTTAAATCCTTTTGTCACAAGATATTGTGAAAGCCGATCCCAAGACTCCGGAGCAAACCCCAGCTGCCAACTCATAATGATATCATCCGACAATCCGCGTTTAGTGCAATATGCACGCGCGATTTTTCCTTCATCACTCGCAAGGCGTCCATGCCACCACTCGACCGACGCTTCCATAATGTCATAGAGTATCGTCTTTTGATTTTGCAGCTTCGGATCCGTGTGCCGCAACTGTATGCCCGTTTTTTCCGCGAACATGCGCAACACTTCCGGAAATTCCATATGCTCTTTCTCCATCACGAAGCTAAAAACATCGCCACCCTTGTTGCAGCCGAAACAATGCCACGATTGCCGGTCGGGCGACACCATAAATGACGGCGACTTCTCTTGATGAAACGGGCACAAACCCTTCCAACTGGATCCCGCCGGCTTCAACGTCAAATGCTCGCGGATGATTTCCACGATATCGAGCTTTTCTTTAATGAGATCCTTAGGTTCGAGCATGCGATCGTTTATAAATGAAAAAGAGGCACACAAGTATGATAGTGGCAACGACGGCAATGTCAATCATATGCCCGTAGCGCTGCACGCTTTGCCAATTTTTCCCAAGCGCGTAGCCTACCCACGCAAGAAAACCGTTCCAGAGTCCTGCGCCGACAATGGTATAGACGCAAAATTTCCCGAGCGGCATTTTTCCGACTCCCGCGGGAATCGAAATAAGATGACGCACGATAGGAATGAAGCGACTCACAAAGATCGTCCATTCACCATGTCGTGAAAAGAATCGTTCCGTTACGTCAAGATGATGCGTGTTCAAAAAAAGATATTTTCCGTATCGCTCGACAATTGCTCGCCCACCCTTTGCGCCGATCCAATACGAAATGAGCGAGCCAATAAGACTCCCGAGTGTACTCGCGACTATAACTCCCCAAAATGTGAATATTTTTTGAAACCACAAAAATCCCGCAAAAGGCATCACCGCCTCGCTTGGGATTGGTGCAACCATACTCTCCAAAACCATCAAAAAGAAGACTCCGACGTACCCGGTCTTTGCGATGATCGCGGTTGCGTAAGTGACGATGAATTCCGTAATGCCCATGTTACTCTGTGTACAACACTGAGTGTTTATAATCAACACTCAGTGTTGTACACTCTTCCTTCACTAAAATTTTTAAATATCTTTACAACAGGCGGAAAGAGGGGTGTCGGGAGTTGATCGAGTGGAAACCATTCCCACGTAGTGATCTCATCCGGCTCCATAACTTTGGGCTCACCAGAAAATTTCTCACACAAAAATCCAAGTGTCACAAAATGCGCGTCCGGTACACGGTCGTTGGTGATAGAAATAAAACGAAGCGTTGTGTTATTGATCCGTATTCCTGTTTCTTCCAACACCTCCCGCGCTGTTCCTTCTTCAAACGTCTCACCAAAATCAAGTTTTCCTCCCGGAAGCGTCCACGTCCCCTCGCCGTGCAGCATGCTCGATGCCTTCACCGGATCGTCGTGGCGCTTACCCAAAAGCACTTTGCCGTCTTTTAAGAGCACCACTCCAAACCCCGCACCAACGCGTTTTTTATTTACCATATCGTTTATGTAAAACAGTAGATTTATTTCTAGATTCCCGTTTTCACGGGAATGACAGTACGAGCAATTAACAAAAAAGACTTTGTAAACGATCGAGGGTCAACTTTTTAAAATCTTTGATAATCAAATCCGTATTGCGCATTGCGGACGGCTTATCGGTCGTCGCAACACCGACAACTTTCATACCCGCTCGCTTCGCTGCAAGGATTCCGAGTACCCCGTCTTCAAATACGATGCAGTTTTTCGGCGCTACGTGAAGAAATTTCGCACATTTCAAGAAAATATCCGGGTGCGGCTTGCCACGTTTTACTCCCGTATCATCGATAATAAAGGAAAAATATTTCCGAAGCCCCGTCCTCCGCAATACCCATCGCACATTCGACGGCGGCGCGGCAGTCGCGAGCGCAATCTTCACCCCATGCGCTCGTAATATTTTTAAAAATTCTGAAAGTCCGGGCAATGGGTGAATCGCGCGCGCATACAACTTTCTATACAACGCTTCTTTCTTGTAAGCAAGCCGAGCAAGCTCTTTCTCTGTAAGCGGTCGTTTAAGGAATGCTTTAAAAATTTCTCTGTTAAATCGCCCGAGCACTTTTTCTTTCACTTCCTTAACGGTGATTGTCACTCCTTGTTGTTTTAAAAATGTTTGCCATGCAAGCGTATGATACTTCGTATTATCAACAACCACGCCATCCATGTCGAATAGAGCCGTAAAACAATACGCACGCATGATTCTCATAATAACGGAGGGGTAATCTTATGCACACCCTTGCGATGCGCAATCTGAATTTCACGATAGGAAAGAAAAAGAAAAAATCCAAGAAGCACAATCGTATTCAATGGCGCCAACCAAAAAGGAAAATGTTTGCCAAAACTCTCAAGAATCATAATGCCGCCCAGCATGCCGATCGCGTACATCGCGCCATTCTTCAAATAGGCATACTTCGCGACAACATCAATGCCACGTATGGTGATCTCTCGCACGACGAATGCTCCAATGCCATTACCAATCAAAATGAGCGGCACGGAGAGTGTGAACGCGAATGCCCCGATCACACCATCGATTGAAAAAGACGCATCGAGCACTTCGAGGTAGAGGATCTTACTCCATGCACCTAAATTACCATGCAGAAGTTCTTGCTCTTTCTTTTCTGCTTGCTGCTTGAATCCATCCGTCAAAAAAAATGCAGTCGTCCCAATGGCGCAGGCGAGTGCAAGTGCGGGGTTCGTCTTAATGGAAAAATAGATGACGATAGTAAAAAAAAGTGATGCGAGAAAATAAAACCACACGCCCTGCCGATGCAAAAAATGTTCAACGAGGAAAGCATATTTTTTTTCTTCAAGAAAAAGCCATGCTAAGAATACAAAGAAAAGGTACATACCGCCACCGAGCAACAACAATGGCTTTGATGCACCAAGATAATCCCCAACGCCGCCGGAAAATGCCGCAGCCCACACTGCGGTAAGTGAAAGCGATGGATTCGCGATCCACACAATGGCGAACGGCAGAAGTCCGCGAACGACAAACACCGCAAGCAATAACCCCCAAAAAAGAAAAAACTTCCGAAAACGTTCGGGAAGCGTTTTCTACACGTGCGCATTGATAATCGCATTATCAACGCTGCTGATGATCTCAAAAACCACCAATCCTAAAATGGTAATAATAATGGTCCAGGTCATAGAAATGCAGCGTTAACTTCTTCTTCCATTCCCGGAATGTAGTCCAACTTCAAAAATTCTTCACGCGTAACCCATCGATACTCGTCAAAATCTTTTGCAATTTTTACGTTTTCTGATTTTGCAATGACTTCGAAACAAAAACCAATAACATTCTGATCATCGGGTCGGATAAACGTATAATCCTTTAAATATCTCGTAGAGTCCTGAATTTCCAATCCTACTTCTTCCAAAACTTCCCTCTTCAATGTTGTAAGAATTGTCTCTCCTCTTTCTGCCTTCCCACCAGCAAAAGCCCATTTACCGGGATACGCTATTTCATGGTTACTTCTCTTCACTACAAGAAATTTATCTTTCGAAGTATCCTTAATAAAAGCAGTAATGGCAACAATGTGCAGTTTCTTATCCATAAAAATCATCAACGAAACTTTTCTTTAAAATCTAAGGCGACGGAATTGATGCAGTAACGCTTGCCTGTAGGGTTTGGGCCATCGTCGAACACGTGCCCCAAATGCGAACCACATGTCGCGCAGTTAACTTCCGTACGCCGCATCCCCAAGGTGTCATCTTCTTTGAGTATCGCATTCCCCTTCTGCACCACATCCCAAAAACTCGGCCAACCAGTACCAGATTCAAACTTGGTCGCAGACGAAAAGAGTGGCGACCCGCATGCAATGCAATAATACATCCCGTCGGCGGTATTTTTATAATACTTTCCGCTAAACGGCGACTCCGTCCCGCCCATCCGGCAGACATTGTATTGTTCGGGCGTCAATTTCTTTTTCCATTGGTCATTCATGCACTATTATTGTAGCACAACTTCATCCTCTTTCCGCTAGGCGGGGTCGACGATACATAAAAAAAGAGATTCACCAGTTCGCGAAGCCGCGTTGCGTCGCCGGCGATGAATTCCGGACAATCGCGTAGGAGGTTTTTGATACGCATATGGGATTACTTTACAGATCACTTTCGATAAACTTATGCGACGAAATCTCCTTCTTCTAGTTGTGCTTGCCGGAGAATAGATCGAAATGTCCCATGGGGTATCTCGTTCCCATGCATAGGAACAATTACCGTAAGAGATGGATCCCCTTCTCTCCGAAATTTTGCATGACTTCCGCGTTGCGAAACAAAAAAGAAGCCCTTTTCCTGAAGGACTCGTATAATCCGTCGCGTGGGGATTGGTCTAGGCATGTCGAAGCATGAGTGACCCTACAGCAAGGTGTTCAACCTTTGCCACCGTTGATGCGGAGATGTCTTCAAAGTACAGTTCAAGCGCTTCGCGAAGATTCTCAAGCGCCTCTTGTTTTGTTTTTCCGAAACTGGAAACATCTACATTCACGCATTGTGCGATGTAGCTTTTACCCTCTTTCCAAATAATTGTTTTAAGGTCAAGCATAGGTACTAAAAAAAATCATTTGCCATCTTCTTTATATCATACAATAACACGGGCGTCAAAATGAAGATTACTTTATAAACCTCTTTCTATAAAACGAAAAGATGAGCGCGATGCTGACTATCACGACATAGACCGAAAAAGCATACGCCGTAAAGTGCCATGTGCGTATTGCAAGAAAGCTCATGCAGGCGCTAAAAAGACTTGCAAAAAATGGAGTGACGGTTTCTGTTTCCGGATATTTCCACATTTTTATCAGTGTGGGTACTGCCGCCAACGCATCACTCACAATCGCAAACGCAATCGCGATGGCCGGCTCCTTCGTAACTCCCCACAACACAAGCGCAAGGACGGAAAAAAATCCGCAAAGATAATCAAACCGCGTGAGTTTCCAATACGCCTTCGGATTAATGAAAGAAGCGACGAGAACCAATGATGGATTGAATCCTGCCATGAACACCGGCAAAATTGACCAACCAACGCCGTCGG
>JAUSHC010000090.1 GCA_030648795.1 bacterium
AAGCGAATAATCGGTTCGAACTTACCGAAAAGTTTTTGAAATACAATATGGAATTGGCAAACGAGAGTACAAATGAAGAAAAACTTCATTTGTACAAAAAAGTCGGTTCGAACTTTCAAATTAAGGATCGAACCGTCTATTTTGAGCCACGCGGAGCGTGGAAAACCCTATTGGAATCGGGAATTATGGGCGGGAATGCGTTTGTGTCGCGCCTGCGGCGCGACCCCATTTCTGCTTCCAATTCCGATTTTCAATTTTGGCGGAGAGGGTGGGATTCGAACCCACGGTCCCTTGCGGGACGCCGGTTTTCGAAACCGGTTCATTCGACCACTCTGACACCTCTCCATAACATGTCATTACGATAGTGTGCTTTGTGTTGTTCTGTCAATTGTACTTAGTGCAAGTAAGAGCCAGAAGAAAATTGCCAGATCGTTTTTGAAGTAGGGGACGTCGACGAGTCCGTGAATGAGAATGACGGATATTGCGCTTATAATGATTGCACCACCCCTAGCCCCTCCTCGGAAAGGAGGGGAAAGCGCTTTGCGGAAGAAAAGAATGACGAGCCAGAGGAAGGCGATGACGCCGAGAAGTCCCAACTCGCTCCAAAAGTTTAACACGATGTTGTGCGGGTACTGATAAATTTCAATGTGCTTCTGCTTGTGATATGGCGCAACGGTTTTTTGATAGCCAGAGAGACCGGCGCCAAAGATGGGGTGATCGCGTAGCATTTTTATTGTTTCTTTCCATTGTTGGATGCGCACTTTTCCAGAATCGCCGTGGAAAGCAGCCTGCTCGTACACGTAGTCGCGCCATGGAGTGTTGGTGAATGTTGCGATAACGAAGACGAGTGTAATGACGGAAACCCAGAGGCGCGTGCGTGAGGAGAACATTCCGGCGACGAAGCCGACAATCAAGAGACTGGCGATTGCGCCTTCGGAGCGAGCGAAGAGAATGGCGAGAAGGGAAGCGGCTGTAGCAATGATTGCTAGTGTTTGGGGTCCTACCGCCCTGCACCCCCATCCGACCGCATCCCCGCCAGCGGGCGGGTGCTGGGGCTCGATGGGGGACCCCCTTCGGGCGTCACCCACAACTTTTTCTTTTTTAGAAAAGATCCAGCCGACAAGGAGAACAATAATGGGAGCGAGGTAGAGGCCAAGGGCGTTGGGGAAGCCGTACCAGCTCACGACGCGACGGGTTTCCGCGGCTGCCCAGTGGATGTTGGGGATGCCGATGGGATTGAATTTTTGGTAGATTGCGGGGAGTGCGACGCCGAGAGCCGAGAGGGAGAGCGCGATCGTCACATCGCGCCAGACCGTCGGCCATCCGGCTTGCCCTGAACCCGAGCGCGGCGAGTGGTTTAGGGTGTCCGTCATCATGAGGAAAAAGAGTATTGGTTCGATGATGTAAGCGCGCCAGAGACCGAGGGCGGCGCGGAGGTCGGGGGCAATAAAAATGGAGATGGTGCTGGAGAGAAGGAAAAGGAGGGTAGGATAAAACAAGGGATGTTTTTGCCACGGCTCGGGGTCCTGCCACGCTACACCCCCATCCGACCGCATCCTCCGACCGCGGTCGGAGTGCTGGGGCTCGATGGGGGACCCCCTCCGCGTGTCACCCCTTCGCAGCACATGCCCATGAACTTTTTTTCCACACCAGTAGAGGAAGGTAGAGAGAAGGAGAATTTCAAGGAGTGTAGTCGGGAATGGACCAATATGAAAACGGATGAGGTAGGTGGGGAGGAGTGTAATAATGACAAGAAGAAGAAAGCGCATGGAGTATATACCAATTTCTAATTACCCTAATTTCTCCCGCCACTTTTATTAATTTTATTAGAAGGCGGGATCCCGCCAGAGGCGGTGATAATTGACCTAAAAAAGTATCAATGACTTAATGACGAAGGGTTTAGAAATTGAGGATTGGGGTTTGGGATTTGATTAGATTGATTAGAGCAATTAGGGTACTTAGAAATTATTCCTCGTGCCGCAAGAGTACGTCCCACGCGTTCACCATGCGGGGGAGTGAAAAATATTCTTCGACGCGTTCGCGGGCTTTGCGTCCCATTTCTTCGCGCCAGTCGGGGTGGTGGTAAAGATTGACGATCGCTTCCGCAAGCATCGACGCGTTTCCCGCCTCAATAATGATTCCCGTTTTTCGCCGCTCGATAATTTCCGGAAAACTGCCGACGTCTGTCGCAATGATCGGCTTGGCATACGCCATAGCGACGAGAAGTAATTCACCGAAACCTTCTTTGCGAATTTGCGGAGCGACAATGAGATCAAAATTTGATAGCCACCGATCGGTATGTTCTTGCCAGCCCACAAAGAGCACGTGTTCTTCGATGTGCAACTTTTTTGCAACCCATTGCAGAGCGGTTTTTTCTGTTCCATGACCAACGATTGTCAGATGAAGTTCGGGGATACTCTCATGCGCCATGGAAAACGCCTGCAAGAGATATTCAAGTCCTTTTGCTTTTTCAAGCGCGGAAATGGCGCCAATGGAAAAACCGACGCGTCGTTTCGTTTTTGTTTCCGCCATGGAGCGGAAGATGGATTTTTGCACGCCATGATTCTCTAGCGCAATGCCGGGAGTGACAACGTGAATTTGTTCGGGTGGAATTTTTCGATCAATCAGCTGTTGGCGGATAATGCGCGATACCACAACGATCGTCACAAAGCGCGCGAAGAAATGATAGAGCATGGAGAACAGGTGATGTGATAGCCGTCGGTCCACAAGGCGCGTTTCAATCCAGAAGATTTTCATACCCACCATGCGTGCGAAGAGTGTCGTCGTTATTTTTGTTCTCGTTCCCGTTGCGATGAGAATGCGAGTTTTTTTTATAAAACGATACCAAGGAAGAAAGAGTATCCACGGGAGTGGCAAAAACACATAGCCACGATCCGTTAATGCATCGACAAGCGTCGTAACATATCGGTTATCTTTATTCTGCGCGTCGATGAGAATTGTCATGGAAAAATTTCTTTAAGAATGGTTTTTGGAATGCCGCGGAGGATGAGAAGTGTGAGTATATATATTGTACCACCAAGAACAACAAGGAGCAGTACGTGGAATGATGGAAGGGCGAATAGCGCGAGCATCATCACGATACTTGCAGCAAGTGCTTTTCCTGCGGTGGTGAGCGAGAGCGTTATGTTTGTTGTGTAGCGCGTGACCATATAGGTGATGAGCGCAGAGAGTGCTTCAACAACAACCGTCATCCATGCCGCACCAAGCGCGCCATAACGAGGGATGAAAAAAAGATAGCCGGCAATTGCAATGACGGCGAGCGCGGCGTAGCCCCAGATCATCGGACGTTGTTTTTCAACGACGAGAACGATGTGTCCGAAGAGCGCGCCGATAAAAATGCATCCTGTGGCAAGTGCGAGGATTTGCAATAGTGGACCGGAAGGAGCAAATGCGGGTCCGGCGATAAACGTCATCATGGGAGTGGCGAGCATGATCGTTCCCGCGACGACGGGAAGAGCAATAAGCGCCAATGCGTCGAATGACTTTTGGAGTATGCGGAAAAAGCGCTCTTTATCGGAAAGCCATGTGCTGCGTAGTAAGGGAAAGACGAGTCCGATGAAAAGATAGGGAGATGCAGCGAGGATTTCAAGCACGCGATACGGTGCGCCATAGATGCCGACTTCTTCGGGACCTCGATAGAGCGAGAGGATGAATGTGTCGCCTTTCAAATAGAGAAGATTGAACGCGATGGAAATGCCAATGGGCCATGACGTTGAAAGGAATTTTTTCCAGAGCGGCACGTCGATGAGAACGCAGATACGTGTAAAGCGTCGCGCGAAGAGGAGGAGGGCGGCTACGGTGGTAATACTTGCGATTGTTATGACGAAGAGGATCGCATAGAGCCCTCCGTTTAACGCAATCGCGATGAAGGTTCCGACAAGAAGAACAATTCTTCCGGAGAGCTCGGCAATGGCGACGCGTTCCATGCGCAGTTCACGCTGGAAGAGTCCCGTAACAATTTGTATGACGCTGATTGCAAGAAATTCGAACGCCAGAATCGCAATGCCGATTTGCACAATTGGCGTATAGGGCATCATGAACCCCGCGACAATTGCAACACAAAGGACGGGGATAACGGTTACAAGTCGAAGTCCGAACATCGCGCCAAGAATCTTTTCCGTGTCTGCATTTGGGGCCGCAAGAAATTGGACGGTGGTGAGCGTTAAGCCGAAGTCGATGAGGATCCCGAAGGTTTGCAGAAAAGCGACGATGGTTGTGTAGTAGCCATATCCTTCCGGCCGTAAGTAGCGCGTCATCATGGCAATGACAAGAACGCCGATGCTGACGCTTATCACTTTTCCTGTCATTTGAATGGCGGCGTTGTACGCGACTTTTCGTGTAAGAGACATAATAAAAATTCCTAATTAATCTAATTGACCTAATTTCTAAACAAACCCCAATAACCGATGTTTAGGTTAATTAGAATAATTAGAAATTAGAAATTCTAAGTGATGCCTTCCTCTTTTTTCTTCTCGTCGTGGTATTTTTTATCTTCTTCAAGGAGTATATGAATGCGTCGCGCGATATCATGTGCGTTCGGCACTTGCTTCATTGTAAAGCGTGGTTGCGTTCCGGCTGTTTGTACAGTGACATCGCCGTAATGAAAAAGTGTTGGGAGGATGCCCTTCACTTCTGATGCGACGTCTTGCACACGATAGTAGCGAAGTTCGGCGATTGTTCGAAAAAAGAATCCTTTTTGTTCAATGTTAATGAGGCGTTCGTTTGTCACAATCCATGTGTCGAGGTAATAGTCAACGAAATTGTGGAAAAAGAGAAGGATAATGAGAAGACTATACGAAGACGCAAGGAGGAGAAACGCCGGACCGATGATTGGATGATTCGCGAGATCCGCGATTGAAGGATTCCAAAGGAGCATGAGTACAAGCGGAAGAGCAATTTCTAAGAAGAGCATGCAAAAATGACCAAAGAGAATAATCCAGTGACGGCGTAAGGTAAGAATGAATTTTTCATATTCTTTTTGGTGGGAAATTTCTTCAAGATTGATCATAGGTGCATTATTATTTTAGTATATCCAGAGAGAATCCTTGAAAAAGAGGCGTTGTCCAATCGATTTCAGCAATTGTAGTGAATGACAAAAGAAGAACAATGATTGACGCAGCGATATAAAAGAATATCGCCAAGAAAGTCGTGCGAGTCTGTATACTGAATTTTAAAAGATTATAAATAGCGAACGACGAAAGGAGGACGTCAATGATAAGAAAAAGTGTATAGGGAATGAGAAGAAGCGTAATAGTCATAGAAGAGATGATTGTTTTTCTTTTGGCATATCGTGCCCAAGGTGTTCGTACGCGAGTTTCGTGGCAACGCGTCCCCGTTGCGTGCGGTCGAGAAAGCCGATTTGCAGAAGGAATGGTTCATAGACCTCTTCAAGAGTTGCGACGTCTTCTCCGCTTGCGGCGGCGATGGTCGTTAAGCCCACGGGACCGCCACCAAATTTTGTGATGATGACATCTAAGATGCGGCGATCAATTTCATCGAGGCCAAACTCATCCACCTCCAGATGATTCAAGGCCTCCTTTGCGATTGCGGACGTGATGACACCATTGTGCTTTACTTGCGCGAAGTCACGGACGCGTTTCAAGAGTCTGTTCGCGATTCGAGGTGTGCGGCGCGCGCGCTTGGCGATTTCTTTCTGCGCCTCTGGTTCAGTTTTCACTTTTAGAATACGCGCGGAACGTTCAAGAATTTTTTCGATGTCTCCTTCCTCGTAAAAATTCAAATGATAAATCATACCAAAACGATCGCGAAGTGGAGAAGAAAGTAGTGAAACGCGCGTGGTCGCGCCAATCAATGTGAAGCGCGGGACATCAAGACGAATTGTCCGTGCGGCGGGCCCTTTACCGATGACGAGATCAAGCCCGAACTCCTCCATTGCAGGATAAAGAATTTCTTCGATGGAGCGATTAAGCCGGTGAATCTCGTCGATAAAGAGGACGTCGCCTGCTTCGAGGTTTGTGAGAATTGCTGCGAGGTCGCCTGCACGTTCAATCGCCGGACCGGATGTCACGCGAATGTTTGCCCCCATTTCGTGCGCGATAATGTGCGCGAGTGTTGTTTTTCCAAGCCCCGGGTTTCCATGCAACAGTACGTGCTCAATAGATTCTTTTCGCTTCTTCGCCGCATCCATCACAATACTAAGATTCTGCTTCACGCGATCTTGCCCGATGTACTCATCGAGCTTTTTCGGGCGAAGCGTTTGATCGAACGCCCGATCTTCGTCTTTTTCCTCTGGCGCGACTACACCTTTTGCTTTTTCTGTTGCCATAGATGGTATGCGCGTGTCCCCGTTTTAGGGATTGCGACAATCATGATACGAAAATCAACATTAAGCGGTGGTTTGCGAAATGCGAGATCGCCCTCGAAATCAAACCAGACTTGATTGAAGTCAACAAGTTTCATTTTTCGGTGTTTCGAAATTTCCGGATCCATGAGCGTGATCGTCGAGCGGTCGATGTGGGTAACAACCGAGTAGTGGCCGGTGGCGGGCGGGATGAATGTCGAGTACCAGTTCACGATGACGGGGAGACGCAGGCGGTTGACGTAACGGCGGAGATCGTCAAATGTTGTGGTGTTGCGTTTTGTTACGACGCGAAATCCATATGAACGGATCGTCTGCTCCATATCGCGGATGCTCGTGCCATGTATTTCATTTGTGCCAGCGATTTTCGCAAGTTTTTTTTGTGTGGTATTGATGCCGAAATAATGCAGAACCATCTGTAGGCACGCGGGGCCACAGTGGGCGTATTTGTGTTTGATGGGCTTAAGTTTGAGCATAATTATTCTTTGAGTGCTGTTAATCGCTTGATCCGTTCGTCGATGGGTGGATGCGTCGAGAATAGTTTCATCATGAATGAACCGGAGAATGGGTTCACAATAAAGAGGTGTGCGGTGGCATTTTGGGATGGTGTGCCAAGGAGTGGCATGCGTTTTGATGCGAGGTGGAGTTTCTCAAGCGCAGAAGCAAGCCCTTTACTGTTGTGGATTGCGCGTGCACCGGTTTCATCTGCTAAGAGTTCCCGCGAGCGTGAGACGGCGAACTGCAGGAGCATCGCAATAAGTGGCGTCAGAATGATTAGAAGAATAAACGAAATTGCGTTGCCTTCGCTACGGCGATTGCGACTTCCCGCGCCCCAATATGCTATGCGAACAATAACGGAGAGCGCACCCGCAAGTACCGCAGCGATTGTCGAGATGAGCACGTCACGATTTTTTACATGGGAGAGTTCATGCGCGAGCACACCTTTTAGTTCTTCATGGTCGAGGAGGTCGAGGATGCCCTGTGTGACTGCGACTGCCGCGTGGTGCGGATCGCGCCCTGTTGCAAATGCATTCGGTACGGGGAGATTGACGAGGTAGAGTGGTGGTTTTGGAATGTCCATCGCTTTTGCGACTTCAGCGAGAATCGCGTGCACGTTCGGCGCAGTTTTTTCGTCGAGTGGTTTTGCGCGGTACATCCAGAGGACGATTTTGTCCGAGAACCAGTAGGAGATGACGTTCATGACCAGTGCCAGCATGAGTGCCGAAACGAGTCCGTTTTGTCCATCAAGCAAAAAGCCGACTCCGAGAAAGAGTCCGGTTAAGAGGCCAAGATAGAGTATGGTTCGAGTGGTCATGGTAACTCCAAATCTACCAGATTTTAACCGTGAAAGCAACTGGCGTATTTATGTAAAAAAATAACCGAGCGCATAGGGCGTATGTGCTCGGCTTTGGATGGAAATCCAGGGATACTTACTGCGCGCTTTGCACGGTGTGGAGCGTTTCAAAAGCGCTCTTGAGATCTTCGTGCAGTACGGCGATTTCGTCGTCGGTCCACGTTTCGCGCGGGCGACGAACGAACGATGTTTTATCCGATCGGTTGTCGAATCGCGCGGTCGGAAGGTAGAAGACTCCGCCGTTTTTTTCCACGCGAATCGTGTTGGGTTTGTCGGATTCCCCGATCAGATATTCGACATCGTCGCAACCATAGTCGCCCAACATGACATCGAGCGGTACGCTGTGACGAAGCGTTGAACCCGGATTGTTCGGGTCTGCGCGTTCTTCATTCCTGCGTCGCGATTCTTCCGGCGCGACCCAGACATAGAGAACCACCGCAGTCTTGAGGATGAGGGGGTCGAGGAGTTGCAATGCATGCGCGTAGCCAAGAGGCGCGGGAAGAGGGAACGTGGCGCCGCGAGGACCGCCGCGGGCGAACTCGATGATGAGCGTTTTACCGTCCAGACCTTCTTCCGCGCGCGTGTTTCTTTGGTTGAGTTTCCTACTCGCTTGCTCATAGATGCCGAGTTCGACGTCCAGTCGCAGAGAAGGGTCGAGCGCCGAAAGCGCCGGCGGCGCACCTACGCGCAGTCGGGCAGCGTCGAGCCTTCGAAGAAGGATCTTCGCCGAATTATTGACGTCGAACGTGCGGTGTGTGCGCAAGCTCCACCAATCCTCGTTGACGAGGTGGATGAGCGTTCCCCAATCGCGGGGATCGTTGAAGGGCTTCTCCGACGATTGGAAGAAAATGCGCGGCTTTCCTCCCTTGACGAGCGCTTCGTCGACGCTGCGCATATTCCAGACATACTCGAAATCGTCGATTGCCACCACTTGTGGAGCGATGTGCATCTCGGTTTCTCGCGTAGCAGGATCAAGCGCGTCGAGGTATGCCCGTACCTCCGATTTCCCCGAAGCGGGCAAAGCGATGAGAATGATCGTACCCAAAACTTCATCAGACATGGTGCTCCCCTTTCGCCATAATTGGCATTTTCCCCCGTATAACACGTGTGAATGTGCGAACAAGCACAGAGTAGTACGACTCTATCACTCTCTGTGGAAAAATTCAAATTTTTTCTTTATCGTAATACGCCACCCCACTCGACGACGGTAAATCCATTTCTTGCTGGTGTTTTTATGTCGTATCCCTCCACCGCTGTCGGTTTTTGCAATGGGAGAAAATCCATAAGAATTCTGATGACGGAATCCGGCTTTGGTACGATTGTGAGTGGTGCGATCGCGTCCATTGCCCTATTCCCCAAGAAGGTGACAAAGAAATACGGCGCGCCCGTCATGCGGGGCTCCCAGAATTCGATAAAGTCCGCTTGCTCTTTTTGGTTGAGCCCGAGCGCAGTTAATTTTTCAACTAAGAAATTATGCACGTTCTGTTGTGCGACCACAAACCCTTTTTCTGGTGTGGTATAGATCCCCCCGCGTCCTTCCCAAAAAAGATACGGATAAGTTTTCCCTGTCGAGGTGTCAGTTAATTCACTTTCAGGAGTTGCGGTCACGTTCCAACCATTGCCATATTCCGGCTCTGTTTTTGTAAATCCTCCTTTGGGCGCAATGCGTACTGATACGTTGGTGGTTTTTTCTGGATACAGATAGATAACGGGCTTGCCACATTCTGATGGAGGGATAAATGCTGATTTTTGGAATTTTATCGCGCGCCCGAACGCATCAAACCAAAAGAATAGCGGTTTCGATTGCGCAAATTTTTCGTAGGAAATTTTTGTAGCACCATCAGGATTGTAGCCACTTCCCGTATAGAGCTTTTTGAGCAATGAGCTCTGCTGATCTTTTAATGCATACACTATATCTCCATCAGAAGTTTTACCGATGGCTACGAGATCATTTTTTGTTACCCCGTATACAACTGAAACGTAATTCATCGAGCCGCATCCTCCACGATCGGTACTCACATATTCGGCGATGTTTGCAGTCCCATCATTCCAAGTTATTTTCGGGAGACTGTGATTTTTGTCGTAGAAATTGATATCCAGCGAATACGTGCGTAGAGTCCCATCGGGAGCTTTTAAATAAAACCCGTTTTGTTTTATACCTCCTTCAGCATCTTTTCTATCAGGAACATCCATATAGACATTGCCGAGTTTTGCATCCACGAAAGCGAGGGTGAGATCAGATGTTTTGTACCTCTCGTTGAAAAAGGTTTCAAAATGCTGCGTCCCTTCTAAACTAAAATTGCTTGGTCCGTATGTTATTTTTTCTGGAAATAGTAAATCTGACAATACGGTAGTGGTGTCGATAGAAAATTTAGTAGGATCAAGATAATCATCCTCTTGGAGTTCGGTGTAGAATTTGGTGGAATGTTTCGTGAGTAGGGTGATTTTCTCCGATTGATTCACAAAGCGGTAAATATAATCACCTGCCATGTCTCCTGGTATGGTAACCCGTATAATATTCCCGCCTTTATAATCGCCAGCTACGAACGTGCCGACTTTATAGTATTTCGCGGCGTCCTTTTTACTTTTGTAATGCTCCTTTGCGGTTTCAATGTCAGTACTCTTAAAGATATCAAAACTTGCCGCAGGCGTAGGATCTATCCACCGTACTGGCGATACTTGCGCTGTGATGGGAAGCGCTTGTTCTTCTACTGACGCGACATCCAAATTCGTGGTGTTCTTTTGACTAACACCATATCCAACGATAATCGCCGCTACTACGATGACTGCGCCGATGATGAGTGTTTTTTTGTTCATAAAGTGAGAGCGTTGATTAATTGTTTATGCTGTCACCCCCGTGAAAACGGGGGTCCAGAAACATTAAGAAATTGACTGGATTCCCGCTGGAGCCCCGCCTACGCGAGGCCATGGTTTACCCTCACGAAAGTGGGGGCGGGAATGACGGTTGAAATATGATGCCGTTTCAACGGCGGAAATATTACCGATTTAATACGATTACTCCATTTTTAAGCTCTTTTTTCATTGCATTTTGGATAAAAGAATGCTCTGCGATATCACTTAACACTACACTTCGTTTGTCATATACCATCAACGACGCTTGTGCATTTCGAATGTTCATCGGGAAAAGATAATAGGATACTTTTGTGGGTGTGAGCGCGATGCCGACAGCCAACCCTTCGCGTGTTGCTTGAGAAAATTCTTGATCAAAAATAAAGTTTCCCAACGAATAAAAGATTGCCTTGTTTTTGTAAATTTCCATTGGCTCTATCACATGCGGATGACTGCCTATAACTGCATCAGCCCCAGCATCAATAAATGCGTGCGCAGTATTGATTTGCCCTTGCGTCATACTCTTGTTGTATTCCATGCCCCAATGCGGATAGACGATGACGAAATTACCACTCTTCTTCAACACGTAAATTTCATTCAGTACCGCATCAAGTCCTTGATAGGCGAATTCATGATATCCGACAAAAGCAATCTTTTGTCCGCGAATGGTTGTCGTAAAAGAATGGAGATTGTTATTGAGCGGATCACCGAACCAATTGAGTCCGATTTTTTCAATTGCTTGCGCTGATTCTTCCAACCCTTGTTGTTTAAAATTCAGCGTGTGATTGTTTGCTTGACTGAATAGTGTAAAACCAATTTTTTTGAGCGTTGGAAGTAGTGCCGGATCAAACGTAAATGTGAGGGGGCCATTGAGTACGTTGAGCGTTTTGGATGCGTGTGCGGTGAAAGGACCTTCGGCATTTGTGACGACGATATCGTTACCCATTAATAATCTTTTAATGGGCAGGAATGGATACTCGGCGCCATTTGTGTTGATTGCCTTTCGCACATTGCGATCCAACATCATGTCACCAAACGCGAGAATCGTGGCGGTGTCGTCGGACGTTTTCGTGCCAAGAGAAAAGCTTCCGTCAATGTAGCTCGTGCCTTCTTCAACTGTTGGATCGTGCAGTATTTGTGAAGAATTGGTGTTGGCGATGAGATTAAAATGCAGTGCTCCCACTTTCTCCATATACCGCAGAGTGATTTCTAGTCCGGGAATGGAATCCGTCTCGGTGGTTTGCATCCCCGCGTAATCAAAATTCTGTATGACAGCAATACTTTTTTTGTCATGCAGTTGCGCAACAGTGTCCGGGAGGTAGTGAGAAAAATCAAATGAGCCGATCACGAGGACGTCATTTCCCAGCGTGGCATAGAGCGAATCAACAAATGCAATGCGAGCGGTTTCTGAAAGCGTGTCCTTGACGATGATCGGCATGATCTTTGCATTCGGCAATGATTTTTTTATAAACGGCACAATGCCTGATATGCCATGTTCTTTTTCGAATGGAAATTCGTCAATAGATAGCGCACCCTGTTTTGTGAGCTTGGATATGGTCGCAGAGTCACTATCAAGTACGCCGTATGGCGTGTCCCAGCTATAGAGAGAAGAAATGATTTGTCCTTGTCCGGAAGAAAAATGGTTGGGGCTCACGAGTACGACGGTGATCGGATCCGTTGTCGCGAGTGTACTTATTGTTTCCGCAATAAGATGCGGGGCGAGTAAATGGTGGTTAACTAAAACTCCTCGCGCTGCATCTGACGGCGCAGATTTTTTTGGTATGCTTTTATACGCATCATCAAAAAAAGACTTGCTACTAAAATAAGAATAGTGCAAATCTTTTATATTTTTTTCAGGAGCTTTTTTGAAAGAACCGAAAGCGTAACCGCTTATTAAACCAAGAAGTATGAGTACTATCCATGCAACAGTATTCTTCAATTTCATGATCCAATTTTATAATGGTTTGAATAATTCTTTGAGTTTTTTCATCTTTTCCGGATATAATCTCGCCTCGTATATTTTTACTGCTATTCCTTTTTCTTCAAATTGCGTTTCGGTTGCGACAGCAATGAACGCATAAAAACTCATGGGCTTCAAAATAATCTTTTCGCCGCCATCAAGGTTCATGTCGGCAACCTTTTTAAGCCCCTTTGCGATAAACGTATAGATCACCCAATCAACTTTTGGGGTTGGATGCTGTGCCTCCCAAAGAAAAAAATCCGATGCTTCGTACCCCGTCTCTTCTAATAATTCTCGTTTTGCCGCTTCTAAAATTTCCTCACCTTCATCAACTCTGCCGCCCGCGGTTCCCAAAAAAGGTTCTTTCCCCGGCTGCTCTTGTTCAGTGAGGAGAATTTTTCCATCATCCAAAATCGGAAGTACCACGACCGTATCCGGTCGTTTAAGTTTTTCAAAAGTCGCTGTTGTCCCGTCAAATAATTTCTGTTCCCATTGATACACATCAAAAAGTTTTCCATGAAAAACCTTCTTCGCAGTATCGGGAATAGGTTGCGCGGATCGTGGTCGGGAAATTTGCATAGATATTGGTGCAGTATCCTTGAATTAGTTAGATTCTAGAGTCTAACTTATCCTTTGAAAGTCAATTGAGAAATTCCTTAAATTCAAGCTAACCGCTTTCCTTCACAACAACTCGATCACGAATAGTGGCGTGAAAGGAGAATATCTTTTTATAGTCTGGGCTGTGGATAAAATCCATAGTATTCATAAAGGTATCATACTATAATATAGGCATGGCAAGCAATCAGATTTTCAAGGCAGTCTATTTTTCTGACTACAAAGAAATGAATCCAAAAGCAAAGGGTGTTGTCTTGGCTTTCGGCGAGAGAAATATAGATTTATATAAAAGCGTAGCTGATCTTGGAAGTAATGAGTTACGCAGCTTACTTGGAACCGACTCTTATCTTGAGTTAGAGCAACGTGCACAACAGGAGGGATTGCCGATAAACACTTATTGTCTTTGGTATTTGCGAAAGAATTTCAGTACAGATGAAGCAAAAGCGAAAACAGTAAAGAGTAGCGAAAGGGCAATTTCTAACTTTGTAAATCAGGTCATTGAAGGAGATTGTTTGGAAGTGATGAAAAAAATTCCAGCAAAATCAATAAATATGATTTTGTGTGATCTACCATACGGCACTACACAAAATCACTGGGATAGTGTTATTCCTATTGATCAACTTTGGAGCCACTATGAGCGCATTATAAAAGATAAGGGTGTTATTGTTCTTACGGGACAAGGACTCTTTACGGCGAATCTAATGTTATCTAATCCGAGATTGTTTAAATACAAAATCACTTGGATAAAATCGAAACCGACAAATTTCCTTAATGCCAAAAAACAACCGCTCCGAAAACATGAGGATGTTTGTATATTTTATAAAAGTCAGCCTGCATATAATCCCCAGATGACTTACGGCGAGCCTTACAACAAAGGTTTTAGAAAAGATCAGTTTACCGGAAGTTATGGTGATTTCAAAACCGTTGAGGTAAAAAGTAATGGTGAGAGATATCCTACTGATGTTGTCTATTTCAAAACTGCCGAGAGTGAGGGCGAAGTTTATCATCCAACACAAAAACCAGTGGAGCTTGGACGTTATCTTATTCGCACCTTCACAAAAGAAGGTGAGATTGTCTTAGATAATACTTGTGGAAGCGGAAGCTTCCTTGTTTCAGCAGTTTTGGAGGGGAGAAAATTCATTGGAATTGAGAAAAACCAAAATGTTTATCTGTTCAAGAAGCATAAAGTGGACTACATTGAGGTTTCCAAAAAGCGCATTAAAGAAGCTGAAGCTCAATATAAGGTCGAGCACAACAAACTGAAATTATTTTAGATTCCGCTATACGGCTCTTCTTGGAGAACTTGTCGCGCGTTTTCAATTTCATTATCGTTCAGGACGCCTTTTCCTTTGAGCCAATTCAAAAGGTGAAAATATTGATTTGCGTGTAAAATAGGTTTGACGATTTTAGTTAGACCGGTTTCTTTTTGAACAAAGGCGAGATGCTTTTCGGAAAGAACACCGCGACCAATGAGGTCGTAGGCGATTCTGATAGCATCAACCGAGGTAAGATTGAGATCGCCTTTATGGATTCTATCTTTCTCAACATCTGGTGAATCAATGCTCAATAAATCTTCAACTGCCTCCAATCCGTTGAGATTGCGGTTATAATATTCTATTTCTTGTCCGCGATAAGTGAACCATGTTCTTCCTTGTTCGGTAAGAGAACCGCGTGGCAGATAAATACCTTCATTTGATACTCGTTCTTTTGATACCCAACCACAAATGTAAAGTATCCATTTTCTTTGTCTAGTCGTACCCGGGAGCTCTCTTTTGCTGGGAGTTTCGAGATGAGTCATAACATAAATATCGGCGTCCAATCTTTCGTCATGCATTTGTCGCGCGAAGAAATTATGCTTTGCTTCTCGTGCAATGCCATCGCTACTTTCATATTCTTCTTTGAATGGTAACGCCCCACCGCGGCATTTAACATCAACTTTTATCCCAGAAGGAAGTAAAAGATCATATCCAAGAGGATGATTTTCGGGGTTAATTTCCGGCATACCTAGTTTATTTCGTATAACCATTTCTGCAAGCGCTCCAAACCCTTGCTCCTCTGAACTTCCTCGTTCTGCGCCGGTTCGATTTTTGTTTTCGGCAATATATTCAGCCGTTTTTTGCCGCAATCGAAAGCCAAGTTCATCGGTGAGTTTTACTACTATTGGCTTTGGTAGATGATACTTGTACATAGTTATTTTTCTTATGATTTTATTCCTGCGTGGCTAATCTTTTTCTTCGCTCATCAAGTGTTTCGCCCGTACATTTATCCTTTATGGATCCTTACCGTAGGGAACTCTTCCAAATCCATATCGAGGGAACCAGTAGAAAAATCAATTTCAAAAAATCCATGATCCATTACTTTTAATCCATCGTGCGTCGTAACATACCTGCGCTCAAGCCGAAATCCTCCCGGTTTCATTTTTCTGTCGTCATCAATCGAACCAGTTCCTGATAGGTCAAGATTATATCCCACCCCTTCAATGTTATGTGAAGAGTATATTTCATTTTTAAAAACTTCCATGCCGCCCGGCGTGAAGACATCCTCTATTTCTTTAAGGTCACTCTTATCCCAAGGCGAACCATCGTGAACGTTACGGAATTTTTCAGAAAGATATGCTTTTAGTTTCGTGACAACTTCTTGTGCATCTTTGCGCATCAAATAAGTTTTCCCTACTTGATTATTGAAAGGTAATCTATCCAGCTCTTGCAGTAAAAAATTAAAAAATACTTCGTACTCTTTTGTCCCCGGCTTAAGATGATAATTCAAACCCCATACGGGTTTAATGTCACGTGCTTCGAGATAGTGTATTGCTTCAGATAAAAATTCTCGTCCGTGTGGGAATTCAGGATTATTTTCTTTGATATCGCCGTTTGTTGGATCTCCTCGTTCCGCCATACAAAAATGATAATACGAATTTTAGTATTGAAATGCCCGCGGTCGGACTCGAACCGACATGGCCTTTCGACCAAGGGATTTTAAGTCCCTCGTGTATACCATTTCACCACGCGGGCAGGTATCACGAATCTAGCACGTCCTGTTGTTTTTTTGAAGGGATAACAAAAGAGAGCGTGCAGGCGCCCTCTTTGTAAAGAGAAATTTATCAGGTTATTCCCACTCT
>JAUSHC010000066.1 GCA_030648795.1 bacterium
CGTTACATCAAGTGTTTCCTGAATCGTTTTTGCCGTTTCAAGAATTTTCAAAAATTGCGTTTCTTCCGCTTCAAAATTCCGTAGCTGCACCTGTGAATCGCTATACTCTTCTGTCACGTCTTCACCCCGAACATATTCTCCCGTAACTTTTTTCGCGATACCCTTAAATGCGACAAATGCTTCATCAAATAGTTTCGCGGGAAGACGCAGGGTCATTGCACCGGTCAATTGTGCTTCCGCGCCGCTCACATTACTCGAAATAATAAATCCACCTTTTTCTTCAACGAGTGCTCGAATCGCCGCAACACTTTCCCGAACATTCACGACAACCATCGCAATCGTTCCTGTCTTAATAATCATGCGATCGGTTTTCTGTATATCAATTACCGGCGAAGACGGAGGCGCAGATTCACGGGCTACCATCATATCGCTAAACCCAAAACCAGACTTTGACGCAAGTCCTGTCATGCTTGCAAAACCACTCCCCCCGGAATAAGAATACGCACGCATTTGCCGCTGCTCCTGGATATATCCAATCAACGCAAGAACAACAATGATAAGCAGAAGAATCGCAACGCCTCCAAAAATTTTCTTTTTAAGGCTCATAGATTAGAAGGTTACTGATTACTGATTATATCTTGAGTGTATCATAATATCCGCCTCTCAGCCAACCGCATACCTCCTCCGCCTCATCGGCGGATTCGGCACCGAGGCACCCGCATACGCGGCGGATTGTAACTGCTAGTGATCCGACCGCGGTCGGATCAAGCCAGTTACAAAAAAAACCTCCCGACACAGCGAGAGGAGTGTGAAACGTTACGGGTCGACCGCGAGGACGATGCGGCCCGCGCTGGCATCGACCCACGGAGATGCGCAGGCTTCTGTCTGCGTGCCGTAGGAAGAGTTCGGGCTCGTCCAGTAGTCTGCGCCGATTTGCGCTCGTGCGTCGCCGAAGCATTGTAGTTCGGCAACGGCAACGATCTTCACGATGTCGGAGGATAACGGCGTTCGCCAGACGGTAGCGCCAAGCGCCACTTGCCACGGATGGTACAGACACTCCGATCGATTTCCAACCGGCAGGAGAAGCGCCCCATCTTCGAAGCGATAATCCATGAAATCGAAAATACTTGCCCCCCAATTCGCACGCGAGAGAAGCCCGCCCGCCATGCTTCCGGACGCGTAGTTGTCCATCGCAAGCTGACGATACTCTCCGCTCGTGGTAATGCCGTCGAGTCGCAGCCACCAGATCTTCACATAGGAATTCGCGTCGGTAGCAGCGTTGCTGTTGCCGACGCATCCTTGCGCCCAAGCTATCCCCGCTCCCTTGTCCCACGAGCGCATTTCCGTCGCATGTCCGTTCGGCCACGGCGAGTCCGCCGGCGCAGCTATTGCGCTTTCACTTCCCCCCTCGTCTTCTCCAGTGATGCGCCGAAAGATGGAACACCCGCTAGAAGAAATGACAAGCAACAACACAAGAAATGTACGAATCATTGCCAGTCCTCCAAAAGGTTTGTACCCAGAGCTTAGGCGAAAACAAGAAAAGAGTCAAGGCTACCCGCCTCTCGGTCTGACTGATACCTCCCTCCGACCGCGGTCGGAGTGCGGTGCCAGCAGGCGCATACTCGGTCGCCGACGCGCTAAAGCCGCTATGGCGACGGCGCGCGGGTTATTTTTGTAAACGCCATTCACTCCTTCGGAGGTTCTGGCGACAAAAATAAAAAAATCCTGGAGAACGAAACGTGCAGACGGCGGAGAGGTATCCCGTCGTGCAACATTCTCGTTCTCCAGGTTGTGCATAGCCACTCGCATCTCCAAAAGTACGACTTCCGGAACTCCAAGGGAACGCCTTAGAGCGCAGACGATGCCGCGATGCGAGCGGAAAACTATCCCGCCTTACGTGTATCCGAAGCGGGCAGAGCCTCTGTGAGAATAACGATCTCCGTTCCACGATTCTCGATCGTCATCTTCGTCCCTGGCGGAAGCTGTTCAACACGTATCTCTCGCGCCCTCCCGAGGAAATCTTGAAGGATAATCACTCCTTCATGTTCGATCTCATCGGGCTCGACGCGTTCGTATGTGGTGAAACGCTTCTTGCATTGGCACGTCCGCCGACGTCGAATCGCGGCTGGTGAGCCCCGCGTATCAATGACACCCTGCTCACCCGCCTCACTCGTCGTTCCGCAATAGGGACACGGAACGCCGTTTTTCTCGTTCTTGGATGAACCCATAACACTCCACTCCTTTCGAGTTCATCCCTCCTCGAGGATCAGCCCCATGCCAATCCCCTATCTCTCGCATTGCAAAATAGAATAGCATAAAAAACGGGAGAGGTCAATTGCCTTCTCCCGTACCTTCGGTTTTCCAAATATAATCCGTTGTTGAAATACGGATTGTTTTTGAGCCACCGCTTGCGCTGTTTTTCCTCCTCGATCCAGCGCCGAAAAAATGAAACGAACGGAATGATGATGATGATCGTCAGCAACGCTGATCCGATCAAGTACATAAAACCTCCTCACATTATTTCCCGTCAGGCGGCTTTTTTATTGCCTCGCGGACAATCCCCCACAGAAGATAGCCAATAGTCAAAACACATACCAAGCCGAATACAGCCATGAATCCGTAGAATAATTGCTGCTTCCAATTCCAGTCCATTTTTTTATTCCGCCTTTTCTTCTATCGAATCACGCCACCACCAAGCATGTATTCCTCTTGATAGAAAACACAAGCCTGTCCGGATGTAATTGCGCGTTGGGGTTGCTTGAATGTAACGGTAACCCCCTCCCTGCCTGCCGGCAGGCAGGTCGCATCCCCCTTAGATAAGGGGGAG
>JAUSHC010000069.1 GCA_030648795.1 bacterium
ATGAATGTTGAGCGATGCAACGACTCATGGTTTTTGTTCGACTGTAAAGATTGTACCAACTGTATTGGATGCACGAATCTTCGGAATAAACAGTATTGTATATTCAATGTGCAGTATTCACCGGAAGAATATGAAAAGAAAAAAGCGGCATTAAATCTCAATACACGAAGCGGGATAGAAGGTGCGCAAAAAAAATTTAATGAAATGAAGAAAAATGCCATTCACCGATTTGCCAACCTGATTAAATGTGAAGACAGTACGGGCGACAATCTTCTCGGCGCAAAAAATTCCCACGATTGTTTTGTTTTGCGGGAGAACATTGTTGATTGCGCCTATTGTATCAATGGCGGCTCGACAATGATCGATGTGTACGACGGATACGGTGTTGGCGCGCAAATGGAGCGCGGATATTATTGTGTTGATTCGGGTGTGCGGGGTGGCGACCTTATTTTTGGTATCGTTGTTTGGGGGTGCCAGTATGCCTACTATAACTACAACTGCCATTCATCATATGAGATTATTGGTTGCAGCGGACTCCGCAATAAAAAATATTGTATTCTTAACAAACAATATACAAAAGAAGAGTACGAAGCATTAAAGCCCCGAGTCATCGAATATATGAGACAGACCGGTGAATGGGGGCATCCCCTTCCCCCATCGGTTTCCCCATTCGGACACAACGAAACACTTGCGCATGAATACACGCCACGCACAAAAGAAGAGTGTGAGACATTAGGGTTTAAGTGGCAAGACACTATGCCGGGCACCTTTGGCAAAGAAACAAAAAAGTCAGAGGAGATACCAGAAACGATCGATGGCGTACCCGATACGATTACCACTGATGTGTTAGCGTGTACCCAGTGTTTAAAAAATTATCGTATTATCGCCGCCGAGCTGGCTTTTTACCGCTCAAAGAAACTGCCCATTCCCCTTCACTGTCCGCAGTGTCGTTATGACGCAAGGCGCGCGCTTCGTAATCCCCACACACTATGGCATCGCCAATGCATGTGTGATGTCGGTGCTCATGGACACGGTGGTCACTGTGCAAATAATTTTGAAACGCCATACGCCCCAGAGCGAACAGAGAAAGTTTTTTGTACCGAGTGCTATCAAAAAGAAGTACTATGAAAATAATTCTCGGATCGCAGTCGGCATCGCGGAAGAAAATACTCGAAGAGCACGGTGTTGTTTTTGAAACAATGAGTCCGGATATCGACGAGAAAGCAATTCGCGATGTAGATCCTAAGGCGCTCGTTCTAAAGCTTGCGCATGCAAAGGCAGATGCACTACTTCCCCGTATTTTAGAACCGTCACTACTCATTACATCTGATCAGGTGGTTGTATGCAATGGAGAAATTTTAGAAAAACCAGAAAGTCATAATGAGGAGAGACGTTTTCTTCATGGATACGCGTACTATCCGCCAGAGACTTTTACATCCATTGTTGTCACTCATACACAATCGAATGTTCGTACGGAAGGAGTAAGTATTGGCAAGGTAACGTTTCGCTCAATTCCTGAGAATATTATTGATGCTATTGTCAAAGATGGAACGGTATTTATTTTTGCCGGAGGATTTGATATTGAGAGCCCACTTTTTATTCCGTACATAGAAAAAATAGAGGGAGATCCCGAAGGAATTTGCGGACTGCCGTGGCAGCTTACTAAACAGCTACTTGACGAGTTAGCATAAATATTTTTGTACAGGAATTGCCGATTGCCATGCAAGATCAAAGAGTGTTCGATAGCTTGCATAGACATCATGGTCTTCGATGAGAACAACGAAGACCTTTTTTGTTAATGAGGTGATCCCCACTTTGCCGGGCGTAAGAATGTTGTCGGTTTTAAATATCCACGACGAGTTTTTTGGGAGAACTTTTATCGCATGGTGATCTTGATGAGCGTGACGTCCACGGGCATATTCGATGTCCTCTTTATTCTGAGTGACTATTTCTCGAATTTTTTTCTTTTTATAGTCAGGCATCTCATGGATAAAAGGAATTTCCGGATGTCGTGCAACAGCCGCAATACTCGCAAAGAAGTCCACCTCATTGTTTGGGTACGCCTCGGTCTTGTAATACGAGACGACACTTTTTATGCCATCAAAAAAACGCACACGTGGCTTGTCTTTTGATTGTGCATGAAGTGACTCTAAGTGCGGCATGATATCCAAGAGATGCCTGCGTCGTTCATTAGCATAACAAATGAGCGCGTCGGGCCCCGATGAGGTATAGACGAGTTTTTTCGGGTGTGGCACGAGCGAGACAAACCCCTTTTGTTGGAGCTCTCCTAGCACAAGATACGCAGTCGGTCGTTTGATGTCGGCTTTTCTTGCAATTTCTGTCACGGTTCCCGTCCCAATTTCAAGAAGAGCAAGATAGATGCGTGCTTCATGCACGGAAAATCCGAGCTCGTGGAGAATAGATGATGTAGTCATATAGGCATCATTTCATAACGGCTAATTTTGTCAATAATTCTGACAAAAATTGGAATTAAATAAAAATAAAGATCTTGTTTATAGCATAAATACGAAATGTACTATCAGCGATGTTGACAAAATGTTGATAAACTCTAGAATATGTGCGTAATATAAAAATATGCAGACATGTATCCAATGCAAAAAAGAGTTTTCGTTTGACGGACGCGATCATGAGTTTTTTCGATCGTTTGACGTTCCCCCACCACAACGATGTCATCCGTGCCGCAGGAGGACGCAGCTTGTATGGGAGAACGAACTTTTATTGTATCCGCGGACGTGTGATGCCACCGGAAAACAGATACTTGCCATGTATCCGGAAGGTACGTCGTTCCCGGTGTACAATAATGCCGATTGGTGGGGAGATTCATGGGATCCTTTTTCCTACGGGAGAGAGATTGATTTTTCTCGCCCATTTTTTGAACAGTGGAATGAATTAAATAACAGCATCCCCCACCAAGCACGGTTTGTCCTCGAAGGGAATATTGTGAATAGTGACTACATCAACTACTGCAGTGCGGCAAAAAATTGTTATCTTATCTTCGACGGAGACGTAAACGATAATTGTTACTACTCATATACAATACAAAACTGTAAAGACGTTTCTGACGGTTTAAAGGTGCGAGAAAGTGAGCTCTGCTATGAGTGCATCGACTGTCTTAAATGCTACAAATGTTTTTACTGTCAGAATGTGAGTGGCTCGAATGAGTGTATATTTGGATATAATCTTTCAAACTGCACGAACTGCTTCGGATGCGTGAATTTGAAAAATGCAGAGTATCATTGGTTTAACGAAAAGCTTTCAAAAGAAGAATACGAGAAAAAACTTGCCAGCACTGACTTGAGTCGTCGCTCTGTCGTGCGCGAGTGGGCGAAGAAATTTGAAGACCACAAAAAGAAATTTCCAAAAGCGTACATGCATGGAGTAAATAACGTTGATTGTACGGGCGACTATATGATCAACTCGAAAAATGCCGTTGAGTGTTACGACGGATTTCGCGTAGAGGATTCGAAATACTGTGAAGCGTCTTTCTTGCCCATTAAGGAGTGTTACGAAACATTTGAGTGTGGAGAGAATGCAACGCGATTTTATTACTCTGCTGTTGGTGGATTTGATTCATATAACGTGCGATGGAGTTGGGGGGTTTTGGATGGATGTATCGATGTCGATTACTGTTACTATTCTCGGTCGATCCAGAATTGTTTCGGTTGTAGTAATTTGAAAAAGGCGCAGTACTGTATCCTCAACAAACAATACACCAAAGATGAATATGAGAAGCTCCGAGCCAAACTCATCGAACACATGAAAGAAACCGGTGAATGGGGCGAGTATTTCCCACCAGAGTACAGTCCGTTTGCGTACAACACTTCCAATGCGGGTATCTTCATGCCCCTCACAAAAGAGAAGGCGATTGAAAAAGGATTCAGGTGGGACGATTCGGCTGATATCAAGCGAGGTGAGGCGACCGAAATTCCAGATAGTATCAAAGATATCGATGACTCG
>JAUSHC010000020.1 GCA_030648795.1 bacterium
CCATCCGACGTTGATTTTATAGCCTATAATTTTTGGCTAACTGTACATAAATAGATTGATGTATTCAGTCAACTCATATTCACATAAATTTGCACGGGTGTACTCTAGGGGTGTTCTTCTATGGAAAGAACATTGAAAACACATGCGCATATGCGCGAAAGGAGTAAAGAGTATGGACCTCGAACCGTGTGTTGTCTATGCGCCGGAAGGAGAAGTTCTCCTTGGTATGCCACATGATGAGATTTGGCGCGGCATACCGACGGATGTGTATCCGTTTGTTGAGAAGGAGAATCGTGGTGGCGAGCCATCCTTTTTGGTACAGAAGGATGGCGTGTATATCTGGGTTATTTCCGACGCACTTAATGCGTATCGGGAAAATCCGAATATCCTTCTCCTCGCATCTGGTTGTCGAAAGAAGGGCGACATTCGTTTTAGATGGGTATCGCCCCCGCCGTCTCCTCCGTGGCCACCGCAGGATGGATCAATGAAGGAGGAGGATGTTCTTGCTCGGATGATCGAGCGAGTAAAGAAGCTCAACGAAAAAAAGAGCGTGGAGTATTTGCGCCTCCAGAGAGCTTCCAAGTCAGGGAGACAATTGCCGACCGCTGAACAGCTGCAATCTTTTGCGTTGTTCGGAGGCATTGCCGAATGGAAAAAGGGGCGACGTTTGCGTCTCCTGCACCTGCAAAAGGGAGAGGCGAGTCATCTTGCGGATCTCTTCCGGTTGAAGGAAGCGAGCAGGTTGCGTATTACGTACGAACCCCGCGTCCATCCTGATACGACAAGAGTGCTTCATTGTTTCGGCGTTCGTCGAAAGGATGAAACGTTGCCACTCGCCAAACTTCGGCGACTGTATACGTCTCCCATTCTCATTCCCGAAGGAGAAGGGGGTCGCGCACTTGTTCGGACGTGTGTCGAATTCTGGGGAAAGCGAGGATCCGAGATTGATGCGGAGCTTCTTCGTTTTCTGCAGTAAGGCACGTCACAAGAGTTATTGTGTTCTAGCCAGCGGTCACTCGATCGCTGGTATTTTTTTATTGTACGATGAGGGTGACGGAGGACTCGGCGGAGTTGCCGACGTCGTCTCCAGCGCGAATGACGAGGATGCGAGGACCTACGGGAGAGTCCGGAGGAAGCGAAAAGTCCTCAAAATTGAAGGGGATCGTGATGCTCGTTTTTATGCGCACGCCATCGAGAAGATATTCAACAGAGCGCACTCCACGTTTTGCTGCGGCGGTGATGTGCACAGGAATGGGAACGCCGCGTGCAACAACTGCATTATTTATGGGCGCAGTAATAACGATCGTCGGCGCATTTTCGGGAGATGCGAGATTTTGCTTTGTGGCCCATTCCTGTATTCCTTTTTCCCATGATTCATAAAATGAATCGCGCGCCGGATCTGTTGGTATTGCTCCACGTGGATCATCTTTGTCAACGAACTGGAGAATGGAATGCATGCCCATGCTCATGCCGCGCAGAATCGATTTTTCCGCGTCGTTCGGAAGAGGTGGGGTGAAGGACTCTTTTGGAGATTTGGCGAGTGCCTTCTGCATGAACATATTCCAAATGGGGGCGGCGATTTTTGATCCATCCGCACCTTTTTTCATTGCCGAGTTGTCGTTGTTCCCCACCCATACACCAGTGACAAGTGACGGAGTAAAGCCGATGGTCCATGCATCGCGATAATCATTTGTGGTTCCTGTTTTTGCGGCAACGGGGCGATCGGGCAACGTTAAATAATTTTTTTGTCCGAAAATATACGCGCGGGCGTTATTGTCTGAAAGAATACTTGTTGTGAGTCGCGCGGTATTTTCATCCAGTACGCGTGCGCCATCATTGGGTGTCCACTCTTCGAGTGTTGCGCCATCACGATCCTCTACTTTTAAAAGAGAAGCGGTCGTATGTCGGATTCCTTCGCGCGCAAACACAGAAAACGCAGACGCATGTTCCAGTAACGTTACTTCTCCGCCCCCAAGGACAAGCGATAAGCCAAAACGACTTCGATCACCCAAGGTGGTGTAGCCTAAGCGTTCCGCGAGGTCGAGTACACGAGGCAATCCCGTAAGGTAGATGGTTTTCACCGCAGGGATATTCAATGATCCGGCAAGTGCTTGGCGCATCGAGACAACGCCGTGTTCTTTGTCGTCGTAATTGTGCGGAATGTATTCACCCTCTACGTCCGTAGGGAATGTCGTCACGACATCAAAAAGAAGCGTTTCTGGCGTGTATCCTTTTTCGAATGCGGCAGTATAGACGATTGGTTTGAAGGATGAACCGGGCTGGCGAGAGCGAAGCACAACGTTCACATTGCCGTCGTTTTTTGTATCAAAATAATCACGTGAACCGACCATGGTAAGTATCTGTCCCGTCACCGCGTCGAGCGCGACGAGAGCGGCATTTTTTGCTTTCCAGTCTTTTTCGTTCTGTTTTGCAATTTTCGTGATCGCTTCTTCAGCGATTTTTTGTTTGTCCATGTCGAGGGTCGTTGTCACTTTGAGCCCGCCTTCTTCGAGAAGTTTCTCGCCATATTTTTCTATAAGTTGCTCGCGCACCCAGAGCACAAAATGGGGAGCGAGCATATTTTGTTCTCGGGGACGAATAACGATGGCGGTATCTTTTTTTGCTTTTTCATATTCGTCGTTTGTGATGTACTGTTTTTCGTACAGGCGTTTGAGTATATAATTTTGTCGTCCAAGGAGTTCGTCGCGGTGTTTACCGTAGGGAGAATAGTATGTGGGTGCTTTTGGAAGACTTGCGAGAAGCGCCGCTTCTGCGATGGTTGTATCTTTGGCAGATTTTCCAAAGAAGTAGTTGCTTGCCGCTTCGATGCCGTATGTTGCGCCACCATACCCGATCTCATTCAAATACATTTCGAGAATTTGGTCTTTGGAAAAACGGCGTTCAATTTCAAAGGCGAGAATAAGTTCTTTGAGTTTTCGTGCGTAGGTTTTTTCGTTTGTGAGTACTGAATTTTTTATGAATTGTTGGGTGATGGTCGATCCTCCTTGCACTTTTCCTCCACGGAGAATATCGACAAATACGGCGCGGATAATACCTTTTACATCAATGCCGCCATGTTGATAGAAAGCGTCATCTTCCGCAACAATCGTTGCCCACTTTATGTGCGATGGCAGATCACCGAGTTTTATCCGTGTTCGTTTTTCGCCGCCATGAATTTCATAGAGAAGAATTTTTCCCGTACGGTCGTAGATCTTTGTACTTTCCGCGACGCGTCGTGTCGCAATGCGTTCTGGATCTGGGAGCGCTCGTGACACCCATGCTCCGGCGACGATGATTGACAGAACGCCAATAATAGCGGCGCAAAGCCCCGTTATTAGTATAAAGCGCATAAAGCGCGGTCGACGTCTGCGCGAAGATGTCGCGCTGAAGCGCGCAAACCCCCTGCGTCGCAAACGATTCGGTGAACGGAAGTAGGGTGTCATTGTTGTGTGAGGAGTGCAGCGCCGATAATGCCGGCGTCATTGCCAAGGAGAGTGCGGCGGATCGGAGGAGGTGAAAATATAGTGCGACTGTGAACTGTTTCGATGAGTTCCGCGCGGAACAGAGAGAATGCTCTCGCAATGCTTCCGCCAAGCACGACGACGTTAGGATCGACTACGTGGATGATGGATGCGATGCCGATACCAAGATATTCACCAAAGCGTTTCCAGTAGGCGAGTGCGATGCGTTTTCTCTGGCGTCCGAGCATTTCAAGATCTTTTGCGGAATAGCGGGAAAGTCCGAGCGCCTTTTTTATTTTTTCCATAGGTTCTCCGCGCAGATATTCTTGCAGTGAGCCAATGTCGCCGTTTTTCCCACGCGCCCCATGCATGTGCAGTGTGACGTATCCCAGTTCACCAGCATTTCCGCGACCGTGTTCAATGGTTTTATTGATGACGATCCCGCCACCGATACCCGTACCGAGCGTGACGCCGACAACAGAGCGATGCCGTTTTCCCACCCCCAGCATTGCTTCGGCAAGCGTGAACGCATTTGCATCATTGTCGACGACGACCGGAAGATGATAGCGTCGCGCAAGATATTCGCGCAGAGGAAAGTTGCGCAGGGGAATATTTGGTGGAGCAATGATAATGCCGCGAAACGGATTCAATGGTCCTGGGCATCCGACACCAATCGCATCAACGTTTTCAACACCAAGGAGTTCGATACATCGTTCGATGTTTTCTACAAAACGAGCTTGTCCGCGGCGTGCATTGGAAGGAATGGATGCGCGTTTACTCACAACGCCTCGCTTGGTGACGAGCCCTCCTTTAATGGTTGTGCCGCCGATATCCAATCCAATGATCATAATGATTTCGCGCTTACCATTGCCGTATACGCGATCGCGAGCGCATCCGCCGCATCATCTTCAGATGCGGTGATGCGAATTTTAAAAATCGTTCGCAGCATCATTTGCACTTGTTGTTTTTCAGCACGACCGTAGCCGGTCACTGCTTGTTTCACCTGTAATGGCGTGTATTCGACAATAGGGAGATGCGACTGCTCTCCTAGGACGAGAATTGCTCCGCGCATATGACTTACCGCGATTGCGGTTTTGGCATTTTTTGCGAAAAAGATCTCTTCAACAGCAATCATGCCTGGTGTGTATTTTGCAATCAATTTTTTAACTGCGTGCACGATATAGGACAAGCGAGCGGGTAATGCGGTGTGGGCGGGAGTATCAATACGACCCCACGCGACTGCACGAAGTTTTTGCGTTTCTTTTTCTATAACCCCCCAGCCAACACGGCCAACGCCGGGATCGATACCGAGGATACGATGTACCATAAATTTCTAATTGACCTAATTGATCTAATTTCTAATCAAATCCCAAAACCTAATTTCTAAACCCTTCGTCATTGGGTCGTTGGTGCTTTTTTAGGTTAATTAGAGCAATTAGAATAATTAGAAATTTTCTAGATTCACGTTCGCATACCATTCTTGCACATCGTCTAATGCGTCAAGCGCTTCGAAGAATTCTTTTATGGATTCCTTTTTGTTTTCGGGGATCGGTGCGTATTCCTTGGGGATCCATTCGAGTGTAACGTCGGTCGGTTCGATGTGATTTTCGATAGAGGCTCGTCTCACCGCTTCGAGAGTATGTGGGGCTGCCGTAATGACAATTTCATCATTCGACGCAATGTCTTCAGCGCCGGCATCAATCAACACCAATTCAACGTCGGCATTGATGGTCGTTTTTGGGATTGTAATAAGTCCTTTTCGTTCAAACATGCGCGTAATGCTATTCGGACCGCCGAGCCGTCCTCCATGATCTTGCAGTACGCGTTTGAGATCATTGACCGTACGATTTTTGTTATCCGTCACCGCTTCGATCATGAGCATAATTCCCGCGGGGCCGAACGCTTCATACAAAACTTCCTCGATGATTTGTCCGTCGATCTTTCCCGCACCTCGTGCAATACCGCGCTCAATCGTGTCTTTCGGCATGTTGTGTGCTCGCGCGTTATCGATCGCAAGACGTAATTTAAAATTCGATTCGGGGTCGGTGCCACTTCTTGCGGCAAGCGCGATGGCATGTCCGAGCTTCGTGAAGATATTTCCCTTCTTCACGTCGGCAACACCTTTTTTTCGTTTGATTTTTGCCCACTTTGAGTGCTTTGACATAGATCATGAATCGTGAAACATGGATCAGCTAACAGGGTGAAGAATACCATAAAAGGTACTCTACGGCAATGGAAACTTATGGTATATTTATTCTATGCCCAGTAACAAAACATCACCGACCCCGCCCTCTATCACGCATTCATACAACGAATTCCGAACAATACATTATTATAAAGCATAGACAATTATCATAGCGCTTAGAGGGCGGGGTCAAAGATTACGGATGCCAAAACATGAAAATTATATTTACAAATCACTACTGCAAACGATTTCCCGTGGAATGTCTTTGTAGCTTCAGGCGCCTTGTTTGGCATCTGGAGTGATGTTATTGTTACTGGGTATGCACATACTCGATAACGCTAAAACATTTGAACGCCATGATGCGCGGAATCTTCGTGGTTCGATTGCGTTACTTGGCGCGCAATGCCGGCAAGCATGGGATGAAACGCAATCGCTTGTGCTTCCTGCGTCGTATACACATGGCATTGACCAGGTGATTGTCGCGGGAATGGGAGGATCAGCGCTTCCCGCGCACAATATCGCTGCGGTGTTTGCCGGAAGCCTTCGTGTTCCTTTGCAGGTGGTAAGTACCTATGCGCTTCCTGCGTCTGCAACGCGCCGATCGCTGGTGATTCTTTCGAGTTATTCCGGGACGACCGAAGAGGTGATAAGCATCGCGAAGCAAGCGTTGCAGAAGCGTATTCGCGTTATCGGCATGACGGTTGGCGGCGAACTTTCCGTTATGCTTCGTCGTCGAAAGCTGCCTGTGTATCAATTTGTCCCGAAGCATAATCCGTGCGGTCAGCCACGGATGGGGCAGGGATATATGTTATTTGGACTTCTCGGTATTCTTGACCACCTTGGACTTATTGTATATTCGTCAGGTGCGGTAAAGCGCGACATTGCCTCCATTTACGCAATTGGAAAGAAATATGAACCGACTGTTCCGCTCGCGCGCAATGACGCGAAAAAGCTTGCTGTATTTATGCATGGATACGCTCCCGTTATCATTGGTCCGGATTTTCTTTGTGGGGGAATGCATACGTTTGCGAATCAAATCAATGAGAACGCGAAAACATTCGCAGCGTTTTTTTCGCTTCCCGAATTGAATCATCACTTTATTGAAGGGTTGCGGTTTCCACGTACGGCGCATCGCGTTGTGCGCTTTATTTCTCTCACATCAACGCACGCGCATCCGCGTATTCGCACACGTTCGCAGATTACGGAAGCGATTATTCGTAAAAATGGATTTTCTTTATGGCGCCAAGAACTTTCGGGGAGAACCCCTTTTGCGGCGGCACTTTCATTACTTGTGTTTGGGAGTTATGCGAGTTTTTACGCCGCACTTCTTGATGGCATTGACCCTTCTGCCATCCCGTGGGTTGATTATTTGAAAGAGCAACTCGCGAAAAAGAAATCCTAGAGATGTTTTTCATTTCTCATCGCAAACGCATTGGTGAGTTCGCGCTCGTCTTTTTTTTATCTGCCGCATTTTTTTCATTTTTTCAACAATACAAAACGTTTCCCGATCCGGACTCTTTTTATCATGCGAAGATGGGGGCGTTGCTTAGCGAGGGAACGGTTCTGCATGAGTTTCCGTGGCTTTCGTTCACGATTCTTCGCGACCGATTCGTTGACCATCATTTTCTTTACCATCTTCTCCTTGTTCCTTTTATTCGTGTTGCTGGACCGCTTCTTGGGACAACGATTGCAACGATTTTTTTCGCATCGCTTGTAATCGTCGTATTTCATTGGCTTCTTCGTCGGTTTGCAATTCGATATGCGCCGTTGTTTACGCTCCTTCTTTGTACGACGGGAGCGTTTATTTTTCGTATGAATCTTGCGAAAGCGTCGTCGCTTTCCGTGGTATTCTTTCTTCTTCTTCTTTGGGTGCTGTGGGAACGTCGCGCGGCAATGATTTTTTTTCTGGCGTTTTTTTATGTGTGGCTTTTTGACGGATGGCCTTTAGCGCTTCTTGCGAGCGCCGCGGTACTCCTCGGAACCTTTATCGCTTCACGTGCCACTCGGGAGAATACGCGCGTTGTTTTGTGGAAACCGTTTGTCGTAACAATTGCCGGGCTCATTGTTGGTATTGTAGTGAATCCGTATTTTCCGGCAAACGTGTCATTTTTTTGGTCGCACATCGGGCGTATTGCGCTTCTTCGCCCTTTCAATGTGGTACCCTTGGGTATGGAGTGGGGAGCACTCGCGCCACTCGAGCTCTTTAACTTTGCCCCCGTTCTTTTTATTTCTGGATTGATTTTTTCAGTGCTTTTTTTCCTTCGGATACCGGAAGCGACAGCGGATGATCGAGCGCGTATCGTGCGATTCGCCCCGTATATTTTTTCAACAGGGCTTTTGGCGGGGATTCTTTTTGTCGCAACGCTCACGGCACGCCGGCACGCCGAGTATTTTATTCCTATTGCGACGCTCTTCCTCGCCTTTCTTTTTACGAGTATCGCTGGTGAGCCCCAAGTATGGATGCGACACATGTGCGCGTCATTCCTCCCACGTAGACGGTTCCTTCGCATTCTTATTATTGTTTATTTCGTTGCTGTGCCTTCTTTTCTGTTATGGCGAGATATGTCGGCGACGGTAACGCGGTATCGCGATGGGTATTCATGGAATCGTTATCGCGGCGTTGCCGAATATCTTCGAACGCACACAGACAAAGGAACGCTCGTTTTCAATTCGCGGTGGGATGATTTCCCTATGCTTTTTTATTGGGGTGATTGGAACCGGTATATCGTGGGGCTTGATCCGACTTTTTTGTATCTTTTTGACCGCGATGCGTACGAACGATTTACTGCAATCGTGCGCGGGGAAGGCGACCTCCAAAAGGGCATTGCGCAATTTGGTGCGCATCTATTTCTCGTAAGCGAGAAAGATAAGGATCTTTTGGAAAAGATTAAGACGGCAGGACTTCCCGAGCTTTATCATGACAGTGAAGCTCACCTTTATGCGATATAAAATATTTTTTGTTTTTTTGCTTGCAATCATTGTTCGCATCCCCTTTCTTTTTCTTTCGGGGTATCCTGACGATATGCAGTATTTTACAACGTGGAGTAGCGCGCTTGGAGAACACGGGATTCGATCATTCTATGTGCTCTTTCGTGGCGATCAACTCTCATTTCCAAGTTACGCGCTTTACGCGCCGATGCTTTGGGGAATAGGAAGCGGAGGTCTTTTAAAAATCCCCATTCTTTTTTTTGATATCGTGAGCGGCGTTCTTCTTTATTTTTTCTTAAAAGGACAAGAGAAAGGGAAGTCCATTGTCATCACTGCTGCCTATCTTTTCAATCCGGCGCTTTTGTATGCCGGCATTGTGTGGGGGCAAGTTGACACCATTGTAACCTTTTTTGTTTTTTTCGCCTTGATTCTTGTGGTGTATAAGCGTTTTTCTTTCGCATGGCTTGCGCTTGTGACTGCGGTACTCGTAAAACCGCAGGCATTGTTTTTTGCCCCTCTTCTTTTACTTTTGACAATACGAGAAAAACAATGGCGCACTCTTTACACACTTCTCCCCAGCATCTTTTTCTTCGGCATCGTAACGGTTTTTTATCTTGGATTTGATATTGTGCGTGTTGTGAGTGAGCTTTTTCGCACCGTTGAGCGGTATCCGTATCTTTCCGTCAACGCATTTAATATTTGGTTCCCCCTCACGTATGCTGCTCAAGGATTTATTTCTGACAACACAGCACTGTTTCATTTTTTGAGCCCTCGTTTTATCGGTATAGTCCTTTTTTCTTTTTTCTATGGTATGATCGGACGTTTTATTTGGCGTCGTCCGGCGGTGGCCAACGGCGGTGATTTTTCCATTATCTTCTTTTCTGCGGCATTTGTTGCTTTTGCCGGTTTTATGGTGCTCACACAGATGCACGAACGTTATCTGTACCCGTTTTTTCTTCTTGCAACCCCACTTCTTTTGTCGTCGCGGTCATGGCGGATTGTTTGGGCGATGTTGTCGGTGAGTTTTCTTTTGAATCTTTTTATCGCCTTCCCGTTACCATCGGGGACTTCACTCGTTCTTCTTCGCGTGTGTATCTTTTTTGGAATGGCAATCAACATTATTGTATTTGCATGGAGCATTTCATTTCTGTTATCATCACTGCATGATGACCAGCGTTTGCATCGTTCTGCCAACACATAATGAAGAGCGTGTGCTTGAGAAGAATGTTCGCGCGATACACGCGTTTTGCATTGCCGCGCTTTCGAAATATACGTGGGAGATTTGTATCGCAGATAACGGCTCGCATGATGCAACACCTATCATTGCAGAACGTCTTGCCCGTGAATTTCCACAGGTACAGTGGTTTCACGCTGATGACGCAGGTCGCGGTGCGGCGCTTCGTCGCGCCTGGAGTGAGTCATCAGCGGATATTCTTTGCTATATGGACGTGGATCTTGCGACAGATCTTCACGCACTTCCCTTTCTTGTTGGCGCGATACGTGATGGTGCAGACATCGCTATTGGTTCTCGATTTATTACGGGTGCATCGGTGCAGCGTTCATTGCTCCGCGAGTGCATGTCGCGTACGTATAACTGGATGACGCGTCATTTGTTGCGTATGCGTATTGGCGATGCGCAATGTGGATTCAAAGCGATCAACAAAAAAGCGGCGAAAGAACTTTTGCCGCTTATTCGCAATACGCAATGGTTTTTTGACACCGAACTTCTCGTGCTCGCAGAACGTCGAAACATGACGATTCAAGAAGTGCCGGTACAGTGGGTTGAGGCGCGTGATCGTAAACGAAAAAGTACGGTGCGTATTTTTCGGACAATCGTCAATTACTGCCGTGAGATTTGGAGATTGCGCCGGTCGGTTATTTCCCATTGATACATCGTGCTTCGGTCGCGCACGAGAGTAATGACGCTTGTTGCGTTTCCGGCAGCGACGCTCGTAATAGGTGTGGTTTCCGGGAACCAGTAAGTGGGCAGTGACAATGGGAAGGGTTGCGTGGTATCGTCATTCAGTAGAAATACGTTGTTGTCGCTTTGTTGAGTGACGGTGAGTCGGACGCACCGCGTGAGTGGCGGCACGCTACAAGGGGATTCATTTATGCTTTGCGCTTCGAGCGCTTTTTGTTTTGTTGCATCAAAGAAGGGAACGCCCTTTCCGCGCTGTAAAAGAAAGAATCGTTCTTGCGCTGCAATGACGCCAAAAGGCGCAAGAAGATCGTGAAACCGTGTTACATCTTCTTGCGGATATGCGATGAGGTCGTCGGTGTCAATGAGGATGTAGGCGACATCAGAAGGAAGCGCATAGGGCGTTTTACCAAATTGTGTTTTTCCCGTGACAGCATAACGAAGGAGGTACAATTCATTACGGCGCGAGAGTGATGTTAAAAACGATTCGGTTGTTGCGACGTGCGCGTCGACAGGGATTTGTTTAATGAAAAATGCGCGTGCTTGGAGCTCTTGCGGCGGTGTTCGTTCCATCGCAATCCCCGGCAGGGGTCCTAACGTAGCCATACCGTAGAGTGTTGCAACGATAAGTAAAAATCGGATGGGAAATGCGGCGAAAAATTTTGGTGGGGAGGCAAGCGCCATGATTGTTGCGAGTACGAGTCCCGGGAGAAGAAGGGTTACATAGTGCGTCTCGGCAATGAGCGGAGTGGCACCGTAATTTGCGAGAAGATTTTGAAGGAGAATGGGAATGGTAAGCAGAAGAGCGCGTGGGCGGGCGAGGAATAGAAAAAGAAATGGCATCCCGAGCGCTAAAAATAAAAGTGCAGTATTTCCTGTTGCGATGTGCGCAAAGACGATGAGGGGGTGGCGGAAGATATTGAATAAAATATCAGGAAATGAATTACCGAGCCATGCGTAGTAGTAGAGAAATTTGTATGCGCCGCCTGATGCAAAGTGTGCGGCGATTTTTTGTGCGGCGATAAACCAGATGGAACTCAAGAGGAGTGGGACAAAAATCCACTGCATGCGATTGAGGGGGCTTGCCACGCTAACACTCGGTGTTGAAGCAACACCGAGTGTTGTATTCGAGCGGGGGTCCTGCAATGTGTCACCCATCACTTTTTTCTTTACCATGTCGTACAGACCTAAAAGTGCGAACGCGCCGATGACGAGCGCAACGTCTTCGCGTACCGTGAGTGCAAGAAGCGACCAGAGCACAAATTTTCCCATGCGTTTTTCTTCATACGCGAGGAGCGCATAGAAAAGTGGGAAGAGCGCGAAGGGGAGGATGTGGAATTCGAAGAGGTTGATGTTTTGGGTAAGAGGGTTGGCGAGCCATAGGAGGGCGAGGAGGAGTGGTGTGCGAGAGAGTGTTCCGCCATTCCCCTCCGGCGACACGCTGCGGTGTCGGGGAAGACAGTCGGTCTCGGCGAGGGAGCCCTCCGCGTTCCCTCTGCCAGAGCAACGGCATCCAAGTGCCGCGGTTTCCCTTCGCCTCCGACCTGACTGCTCTTCCATCGACACCTTCGCTATTGTCGGCGGAGGAGAATCAGCTGAACGCTCTACATATTTTTT
>JAUSHC010000022.1 GCA_030648795.1 bacterium
TCGCTCGCGAACAATGATTACAGTAACGGCCGTGAGCCGACGTGGGGCGTGACGTTTTCAAAAGCGCAGGCGCAGTATCTTGGACTGGATTGGAAACAGGCGTATCTCGCGATGTTTGATGATCTGGGCGTGCGCGCAGTGCGACTCTCCGCCTATTGGAATGAAATTGAACGCGAGCAGGGGAAATATGATTTTACTGCTCTCGATTGGCAGGTCGCCGAAGCAACGAAACGTAATGTGCGCATTATTCTTGCGGTAGGGCGTCGTTTGCCTCGTTGGCCCGAGTGCCATGATCCGTCTTGGCTGAAAAACGAAGAAGGAGATGTCGCTGAACAAAAATTGTCTGCTTTTATTACCGCAGTTGTTGAGCGATATAAAAAGAATACATTGATCGCGATGTGGCAGGTGGAGAATGAATATTTCCTTTCGCTTTTCGGCGAGTGTCCGAAAGGCACGAAAGAATCATTTGCAAAAGAAGTTGCACTCGTACGCAGTCTTGATGCTCGTCAAATTCTCGTCACGGATTCCGGTGAACTTTCCACATGGCGGAAGCCCGCGCCGTTTGGCGATTATCTTGGCACGACCATGTATCGTGTAGTCTGGAATAAGTCCATCGGTTACTGGCGATACACGTACATTTTTCCACCGGTATTTTATCGATGGAAAGCATTACTCGTTGGTAAATCCATTGACCATATGATCGGCGCGGAGTTACAAGCGGAGCCATGGGCGCCGGATGGGTTGCTTGCACTCGCACCCGGTGAGTATAAAAAGTCACTTGATGTAAAACAATTTTTTGCCAACGTGGATTTTGCTCGACGCACGGGAATTTCTGAACAGTATTTGTGGGGCGTGGAGTATTGGTACTGGTTGAAAGAAACGCAGAACGATGCTATGCTGTGGGATGCCGCACGCACATTGTTTAAGCGCTAAAAATGGTTATTTTATGAAAAAACTTCTTTTGTTTTCCATCGGGCTCATGCTCCCCGTTTTTGTTTTTGCCGCGGGCGCGGGGGGTGGGGGAACGGTTCCAGAAAAAAAGGTTGTATTGCCTCCGCTGCGTACGCATTTTTGTTATACGTTGCCTCTTTTAAAACAGCGTGTGGAGTGTCGTCTTGGACTTTCGCAGCAGGATCTTGTCGCCGAATACGCAAAACAATATTTGCCGGAGGAGTGTCGAGCAGTTCGTGCGAAAAAAGCACAAGGAGACTGTGTCGCGCGATACAAGGATCTGCAATCGTGTTGGGAAAATCCGGTTGGCGATGAACGAACAGCGTGCGCGCGCGAGGTTATTGGACTTCCCGACGATCGTGCAGCTGAAAGAAAATCATGCGAAGTGAAAAAGGTGCGAAAGGATCGCCTCGCATGTCTTGCATCGCTTCAGCAAAAAGTTTACACCCTTGTAAAGTTTCGTTTCTATGATTTAAACGAACGTGTCGAGGATTTTCTGAAAGAGCATGACACGATTGACGGGCGCGCAGGTATCCAGTTCATTGTGGTATCGGAACTCAATAAACAGAAATTCAATAACGCGCGAACGAAAGCGCAACGATTGCAAATTATAAAAAATGAGCGCGTAGCATGGAAGCAAGTGGTGAAATCTCTTACCATGGATGATGCACGTGATTTTCTTGATGATGCGACAAAAGATCTATCAACGGTAGAATGAATGCAACGAGCATGAAGAAAATTGTTGTCATCGGTGGCGGAACGGGTACTGCCGCCGTTTTGCGTGGATTGAAAGAATATCCCGTTGATTGTTGCGCAATTCTTACGACTGCAGACGACGGGGGATCGTCGGGAATTCTTCGGGTAGAGTACAACATGATTCCACCGGGAGATGCGCGGCAGTGTCTCGTGGCGCTCGCGGACTCTTCGAACGTTCTTGCATCGTATATGCATGAGCGTTTCCACGACGGATCTTTTGCCGGTCATCCTATTGGTAATCTTCTGATTGCATCGGTATTTCAGAGGACGCACGATTTTGTGCAGTCGCTTTCTATCGTGGGGACAATGCTTAGTGTGCGCGGAAGAGTTCTTCCGGTAACTCTCCAGCCGACAATGTTGCACGCGTATTTGAAAGACGGACGTGTTCTTTCTGGTGAAGAACATATTACGACATCGAAAGAGATCGTAACATCGTTGCAACAGTTGCGCCTTACTCCCGCTTCGTCATTACTTCCGGAGGCGCGCGTGGCAATAATGGAAGCAGATATGATTATTATTGGGTCGGGAAATTTTTTCTCGAGCATTATGCCATCGTTGTTGGTGTCTGACATGCCGGAGACATTACGCGCTTCAAAAGCGAAAAAAGTGTATATCGCGAACTGTATGACGCAGAACGGACATACCGATCATTTTACGCTCGATGATTTCTTGCAGCGTCTTTCTATGGTGCTTGGTAAAGATATTTTTGATCACATTATATATAATACAAGTCCTTTGCCATCTACAATGAAAAACATTGGTGACCCCATACATCCCACCGCGTCATTAGTGAAGGATTCGCGGATCATTGGGATGCCTCTTTTGGATCCTACACCGGTTGCACAACACGCAGCTGACAGAATTACTCGCAGTATATTCCGCCATGATTCTAAGAAAATTGCTGAAGTTATCATGGGGCTATGAATACCCCTATTTGACATTATTTTCATTCTTATTTACAATACATTGTAAGTGGAAAACTCATTTAGAAGAAGAAACCAAGAAAAATAAAATTGCTACTCCAAAACGATTATCTGGGGTAGTAAATTTTCTTTTACCTTAGCAAAAAAGTGGACAATAAACAGTCAGTTGGAGGCAAGGATTTTCTTGATATGGACGGTGAGGTTACGGAGCTATTGCCCGCTACCTCATTTCGTGTTCGTCTTGTGAATGGGCATGTGATTCTGTGTCATCTTGCAGGAAGAATGCGCATGAACAGAATTCGTTTACTTCTTGGGGATAAAGTAAAAGTGCAAATGACACCGTACGACCTGACGAAGGGTCGTATTATTTATCGCTACTAATGAAAGTTCGATCATCCGTAAAACCGATTTGTAAAGAATGTAAGATTGCTCGACGAGGGCGATATCTTTTTGTGATTTGTAAGAAAAACCCAAAGCATAAACAACGACAAGGATAATATTATATGGCGCGCATTGCAGGAACCAATCTCCCCGTGAACAAGAAAATCGAATTTGCTCTTCGATATATTTATGGTGTTGGACCGACGAATGCAAAAAGTATTCTTATTACTGCGGGTGTTGATGGCAATATTCGTGCGAAGGATTTGCAAGAGGATCAAATTCAGAAATTAAATGAGGCAGTACGAGGTCATCGTGTGGAAGGAGATCTTCGTCGCGACATTCTTTCTAATATCAAGCGACTGCGCGAGATTCATTCCTATCGAGGCATTCGGCATGAGCGTGGGCTTCCGGTACGTGGGCAACGGACGAAAACGAATTCGCGTACACGGAGAGGGAATGTTCGAAAGACCGTAGGGAGCGGAAGAAAATCAGCGTCAGAGAAAACATAATATTTTTTGCATATGGTTGACGAAATAGACAAAATAATGGGAACGGCTGAAACGCCAGCGACGGAAGATGAGAAATCCAAAGTTGCGCGTGGTCCTAAAAAAGAATATCGATCTGTGCCGCAGGGACGTGCGTACATACAAGCAAGCTACAATAATACCATTGTAACTTTTACTGATACACAGGGAAATGTGCTTGCGTGGTCTTCAGCAGGAAAATGCGGTTTTAAAGGACCGAAGAAGTCTACCGCATATGCCGCGGGTATTGTCGTTCGTGATGCGGCGCAACGCATTCGTCCCTATGGATTGCAAGAAGTGGAAGTAAGTATTAAAGGTATTGGTTCTGGTCGAGAAGCTGCAGTACGCGCATTAAACACACAGGGTCTGGTTGTCATTTCCATTCAAGATATGACGCCGATTCCGCATAATGGATGTCGGCCGCCGAAAGTGCGAAGAGTATAATTTGAAATCATCGTATGGCTCGAAAACTTGGTCCAAAACATAAACTCTGTCGTCGCGTTGGTGAAAAACTTTGCTCTACAGTAAAGTGTCCTGTGACGCGTCGCAATTATCCGCCAGGTGTGCATGGACCGAAGGGTGGACAAAAGCGTACGGAATACGGTACGCAACTTTTGGAGAAACAGAAGGCAAAATATATTTATGGCATTTTAGAGCGTCAATTTAAGCGGTATTACACAAACGCCGTACGAAAGACGGGTGATACGAGCGTGTATTTAGCGCAGTACCTTGAACGCCGATTGGATAATGTTGTGTATCGTCTTGGTCTTACAAAAACGCGTAACGCAGCACGTCAAGCGATTGTGCATGGACATGTATTGGTGAATGATCATCGCCTTGATCGTCCTTCATATGCAGTAACGACCGATGATATAATCCGTTTCGTAAATTTGAAAGAAGTTGAAAAACGCGAAGTCCCTGCGTGGTTATCACTTGATAAAGAAGGTCAGTTTGGGAAGGTGGTCGGTGCACCAACGGTCGAAAAACTCCCTGAACGTTTAAATATGCGTCTTATTATTGAGTTATATTCTCGATAATTTTTTATATTTTTTATGCCTCAATTGCATCTTCCAACAAAAATTTTTTTTGAAGCCGGGAAGAAACCGACGGAAGGACAGTTGATTGTTGAGCCGTGTGAAGCAGGTTTTGGAACGACGCTTGGAAACGCACTGCGTCGCGTGTTATTGTCATCCCTTCCGGGCGCCGCAGTGACCGACGCGAAGATTAAAGGCGCTTCGCATGAATTTTCAACATTGCCGGGAGTAAAGGAAGATGTCGTGGAAATTCTTTTGAATTTAAAGCAGCTTCGTTTGAAGGTTTTTTCCGATGAGCCGGTGCGTCTTATGTTGAAGGTGAGTGGAGAGAAAAATGTAACTGCGGGAGATATTGAAAAAGATGCGCAAGTGGAAATTGCGAATCCAAAATTACACTTGGCGACGCTTACGGATAAGGACGCAGCATTTGAGATGGAACTTATTGTAGGACGGGGACGCGGGTACGATGCGATTGAATCTCGAGAAAATCGAGTATCCGAAATCGGGCTTCTCGCGGTTGATGCGCTTTATACACCGATTCGCAATGTCGGTTTCCGTGTGGACCATGTTCGTGTGGGACAAATGACGAACTACGATCGTTTAACGCTTACTGTTGAAACGGACGGGACGATTTCCGGGCAAGAAGCGGTTGAACAATCAGCGAAAATTTTGATTGATCATTTTTCGTTGCTTACTTCACTCGCGAACGCTCCTTTGGATATACAAAAAGAATCTGAACCCGTTCTTGTTTCTGGAGTAGCGGAAGTAATAGAAGAAAAGACTGAAGTGGAAAATGACGAACAGAAGAAAGAAAAGAAAAAGAAGGAAGAAGTAGAGTAATAATTTTTATGCGACATCAAAAGAAAAAAGTTACCCTTGATAGAAAAGTAGGTCCGCGCAAAGCGCTTCTTCGAAACCTTGCGACGAGTGTTGTGCTGTATGAAAAAGTGAAGACGACTCGCGCGAAAGCAAAGGCGGTGCAGCCGATTGTTGAGCGTTGCGTGACACTCGCGAAAACGCAGACACTCACCGCACGGCGTCGGTTATTGACGATGCTCGCGCATCCGAATGCCGTACGAAAAATGTTTGAAGTTTTCGGTCCTCGTTATACAAGCCGCAATGGAGGGTATACGCGGATTATAAAAATCGGACGACGCGTCGGAGATGCGGCAGAAATTGTTCAAATAGAATTTGTATGACCAAAAAATATACCATTGACGCAACAGGGAAGATTATCGGACGACTTGCGAGCGACGTCGCAATGTTGCTTATGGGAAAACGTGATCCCGCGTATCGTCCAAACGTTGTTTCTGACGTATTGGTGCAGGTAACAAATCTTTCAAAGGCGCGTGTGACGGGAACAAAAACAACGACAAAATTATACTGGCGTTTTAGCGGATATCCGGGTGGGTTGAAAAATAAGACGTTGGGAAGTTTTTGGGAGAAAGATCCTGTCGGTTTTTTTGAGCATGTCGTTGGCGGGATGTTGCCAAAAAATCGACTTCGCTCTACAATGTTGAAACGACTTACTATAACCGCATGACAACACGTAAATACCATCGCGCCGTTGGCGGAAGAAAAAATGCAAGCGCGCAGGTGCATATTTTTCCAAATGGAAAAGGAGATATTACGGTAAACGGGAAACCGTTAGCGAAATATTTTCCGTATTTTGAATTTCAGCAGATTGTTATATCGCCGTTGGAACAAGTCGGTCAGCTTGATAAGGTTGATGTTTCTGTGAAGGTTGCGGGTGGAGGGACGCGCGGGCAAGCGGAGGCAACGCGTCACGGGATTGCGCTTGCACTCACCGCACTTAATGAAAATTTCAGACGCGCATTGCGCAAGATCGGATACATGACGCGTGATCCTCGAAAGAAAGAACGGAAGAAGCCGGGGTTGAAGCGCGCGCGTCGAGCGCCGCAGTGGCAGAAGCGGTAGAGAAACTTTTGGAAAATGGCCTCGTTCTCACGAGGTCGTTTTTTTGTAACTGGCTTGAAATTTTGAAGTTGCCACGACGAACAAAATTTCACAAGCAGTTACAATCCGCCGAGTTGTGCGCCTGCTGGCACCGAACCCAGCCCTCTAAGCCCATGGTTTATGATTAGTGTGATGATATTACTTTTATTCTTGAAATATGCTCGATGCGTTGAAGTAGAGCATAGAGGGCTGGGGGAGGTATGCGTCCGGCTGAGAGGCGGAGATTTTCAATTGTCTAGTTTTATGAAATAATACACCCATGTATTCATCACTCGAATTTATAAAGGATATCGCGCGTTTTGTCCGTCCGTATCGGTGGCGGTTTTTATTTGCGTCATTGGTGCGCTTGAGCGCAGATATTGTTTATCTCTATGCTGCCTATGCGCTTTCCCATTTGATTACTGCTCTCGGAGAATACACAACAGGAAAATTACTTGACCCCGTGTGGTTTTTCTTTATGGGATGGTCGATTGTGCAACTCTATCGATCGACTGCCGTACAGATTGCGAAATATGTTTGCTATCAATTGGCGGAGCGCGTGCAATTAGACAGTCAGCTTGCGGCGTTTAACCATTTGCAACTTCTTGATATTGCATGGCATGAAAAGGAAAATGCCGGTAATAAAATGAAGCGTGTGCAAAGCGGTGGCGAAGGATTGGATCGTCTTTTGCGTATTTGGATCGATAATTTTATCGAGATCAGCGTTAATTTTCTCGGCATGATCGTGGTTATCGCGTTTATCAATACGACCGTCGCGCTGCTCATGTTCATTTTTCTCGTCACGTATCTTTGCATCAGCCTTCCTTTAGCGCGCCGGTCTTCCGATGCCGCACGTGTCGTGAATCAACACGAGGAGGATTTTAGTGGCTTGGGGTTTGAGATCATGAATAACATTCGCACGGTCAAAGTGATGGGGATGTTTGACGCGCTCTTTGCTCGTCTGGACGCAATCAGCAAGAAAATGTATGCGGCGATCGTGTATCGTATTTATCGCTATCGCATTAAATCATGGGCGCAAGCGATGTGGTCGCATGGGTTCCGTATTGTGACGATGCTTTTTATTATTTATGGTATTGTGCATGGCCGTTATGAGGTGAGTTTTTTTATCCTCTTTAATTTTTATTTTAACAGTCTCCGCGCATCGGTTGATGAGTTGTCGGATGTCGCGCAAGATATTACCATTGCACGGTATAATATTTTTCGATTGAAAGAAATACTGGATGAAAAATTGGGGATTGATGATGATACGAATAAAGTCGGTTTTCCTTCTGATTGGAAAAAAATTTCTCTGCAAAACGTATCATTCAGCTATGGCAACAATCCCGTTCTGCGCAACATATCGTTTGATATTAAGCGGGGAGAGAAGATTGGCATTGTCGGTCTTTCCGGTGTTGGGAAGTCCACGCTTTTTAAGTTGCTTTTTAAGGAGTATGAGAACTTTACGGGTGATATTCTTTTTGATACTATCTCCATTCGAAAAATAAAAAAGAGTTCTTATTTCAAGAAAGTTGCAGTAGTGTTGCAAGACACCGAGGTGTTTAATTTTTCATTGCGAGATAACATTACCATTGCGAGCGTAAAGCGCAGCGAGGAACGACTCGCGCAAGCGCTTGAAGTTGCTCATGTAAATGATTTTATGCAGAAATTGCCGCAAGGCATTGATACGCTTATCGGTGAAAAAGGCATAAAGCTTTCCGGCGGGGAGAAGCAACGATTGGGTATCGCGCGAGCGATTTTTAAACAGCCGGATATTCTTTTTCTTGATGAAGCAACATCGCATCTTGACGTCGAATCCGAAGAAAAAATTCAGGACTCACTGCACCAATTTTTTAAGGATGTAACTGCAATTGTGATCGCGCATCGCTTAACGACGATTAAAGAAATGGATCGGATTTTGCTTATCGAAGACGGTGAGCTCCGTGAGTCGGGAAGTTTTAAAACACTGCATCGCAAACGCGGCAGATTCTATGAACTTTGGGAGAAGCAGAAGTTGTAAAGAGATAACACTCGGTGTTGCATCAACACCGAGTGTTGAAAACGTGATATGAGGGAAGCGCTATACGACAATCCGGAACCACCAACACGAAGCGAAATAAAAAAAGGTTCGGCAGTATGGATTATTGAGAAAGAAAACTACGGCACGCAAGATTACACGCAGGGGATTGTTGCTGATATTCTTTCACCCCGTGATTATCATCCGCGCGGCATTAAAGTGCGCCTCACCGACGGTACCGTCGGCCGTGTGCAATGGTTTGTGGAGTAAATAGCCGAAAGGCTATTTTTTTGGTAGAATAAACGCATGACAAACATACACGGCGGGCGCATTGCGCGAAACACGATTTTTATTATTGGAGCACTCGTTGGGCAAAAGGTGCTTTCTTTTGTTTATTTCACCATCGTCGCTCGAGTCATGGGAGTGGAGGACACGGGGCGATATTTTCTTGCGGTTTCTTTCGGACTTCTTTTTTCGGTGCTTGCGGATCTTGGTTTAGCGCCGTTTCTTGTTCGTGAATCATCGAAGCTGCGTGAAGGAATTACGTCACAACTGCGCGGGATCCTTGGGTTCAAAGCGCTCTTGCTCGTCGTAGCGTTTGTTAGCATGAACGGCATTGCTTTCGTCGCATCATATCCGCCGATTACGCGGCAACTTATTGCGCTCGTTTCCGTGAGCATTCTCTTTGAGTCGTCAAATTTGACACTCTATTCCATTTTGCGCGGATGGCAGCGGCTTGAATTTGAATCAATAGGGATCGTTGTCGGGCAGGCAATTTCGCTTTGTTTTGGAGTGGTGACTCTTTTCTTTTTTCATTCGCTGCATCTTTTGGTTGTTGGACTTATTTTGGGGAACGTCGCAAATTTTTTGTGGGCGACAATGCTCATGCGGCGGTTTCATGTCCCTCTTAGCTTTTCTTTTTCGAAAAGCGCGCTGCGACAGACGTTCATGGCGATTATTCCATTTGCGCTTGCGGCAGTATTTACTCGCGTGACGGGATTTGTGGATAGTTTTTTACTTTCCATCTTCGGAACGGAAACAATGGTGGGGTTGTATAGCGTGCCGTTCAAAGTGACGTTCGCATTGCAATTTATTCCTTTGGGTTTTGCCGCCTCACTTCTTCCCGCAATGAGCGCGCTTGCTGAACATGATAAAAAAGCGCTTGCGCGAACATTCGCAAAATCGTCGCTGTATCTTTTCTTTATTGTCTTGCCTGTTGCGTTTGGGATCGCGGGACTCGCGGATCGTATCATTCCCGAAGTGTTTGGCGCGGCGTATCAAAATTCGGTGCGCGCGCAACGTCTACTTGTTCTCTCACTCATTTTTATTTTCCTTAATTTCCCCATTGGATCATTTCTCGTTGCAGTGCGCAGGCAATCATTGAATACGACATTGTTAGGAGTGGCGATGGTTGCGAATATTGTGGTGAATATGCTTTTGATTCCGCGATTTGGTATCATGGGACCTGCAGTTGCGTCACTTGTTGCGAATGCACTGTTGTTCTCACTCGGTTTCTTTTTTGTCGCGCGATCTATTTCGCTCCCGTACGATGATATACTTCATGGATCAGTGAAAGCACTTGTCGCGGGAAGCATGATGGTTGCGACGATCACGGCGACGAAGACGTTATTTCCACTTCTTGTTGTGATTGCGCTTGGCGCAGTCGTATATGGTGGCGCGATGTTGATGTTTCGGGCCGTTACTGTGGTCGAGATTAAAAGTCTTTTACAATCTTTACGAGGTCGGACCTCATAAACCGTATGCGACGCATACTTCTTCTGACTCTCGAGTATCCTCCTGATCGCGGGGGGGTTGCGCGATATTACGGTGGGCTCGTTGGCGCCATGCCCGCGGGCTCTGTTGTTGTGATGCGCGCGAGACTTTCACGTTGGATCTGGCCACGGTGGTTGCCATTGCTGTGGCAAGTGTGGCGAACAGTGCGTCGTGAAAAGATTACCGAAATCTGGGGCGGGCATTTGCTTCCCCTTGGTACGGTTGTGTACCTATTAAAAAAATTACTTACTACAAACTACAAACTACAAACTACAGTATTCGTGCACGGCTATGATCTTCTGCTCGCCGAAACCCATCCGCGAAAACGAATGATCGCTCGACGCATTTTGAATTCCGCGGATCGCATTGTGACGAACAGTGAATATGGGAAAAGTTTGGTTGTCGCTCGAGGTATTTCGGAAGCGAAAGTGACTGTCGTGTATCCTTGTCCTACCGCGGTTTTCTCCCCCTTTGCAAGGGGGAGTGAGAGGGGGTTGAGAGAACGTTATCATCTCGAAGACAAAAAAATTCTCTTGACCGTGGCGCGTTTAGTAGAACGAAAGGGGATTGATTTGGTGTTGGAGGCGCTGAAAAAAATAGATAATCCCAACATCGTATATGTGATTATTGGTGACGGGCCGGAAAAAGAAAAATTAAACTTACAACTTACAACTTACAACTTATCCGCCTTACTTGTTGGCGCAGTTTCTGATAAAGCACTTTCTATGTGGTACGCGTTGTGTGACGTATTTATTATGACGCCACGAAAGATTGGTCCGGATGTGGAAGGATTCGGGCTTGTGTACCTTGAAGCGAATGCATTTGGGAAGCCGGTGATTGGCTCGCGTACCGGTGGCGTTCCGGAGGCGGTCGTGGATGGCGAAACCGGATTGCTTGTAAACGAAGGTGATGTTGATGGTATTGCGAAAGCGATCGAGCGATTATTTTCAGATGACGCATTGCGAAAAAAACTTGGCGAACAAGGTCGTACGCGGGTAGAGCAAGAGTTTCAGTGGGAGACACAGGCACAGATATTGTTCGAGCGTAGTCGAGAACTTCCTTTTGGAGAGGGGTGAAAAAGAAATAAAAAAATGCCTCGGCGCGCGTGGCGACGAGGCGAAGTAGGGGACGTAGAAGAGACACGAAAATGAGAGTTACTTCAGACCTTTTTTGGACAAGGTTCAGTGGGAGTGGAAGGATCTGTGGTAATGACGATACGCCAATATAAGGCAGGGGCGAGTACGTTCATTACCTCTGCGTGCGCCCAATTGTAACCAGGTGGTACTGCCCTTTTGTGCGTTTCGTGAACTTCTTTGTGTCCAGTTTTTTCGTCCGCCATGGCTCTCTCCCTCAAGATTGGCTCGTGAAATTTTCCCCTTGTGCTAGAATAACAGATATCTATGCCAGTGACAATCAGCATCATCATTCCAACCTATAATCATCGTGTGGCGCTTGAAAAGTGTCTTGCGAATATTGCGGTTCAGACGTTTAGGGATTTCGAAGTGATTGTGGTGGATGATGGCTCGACGGATGGAACAAATGAGTGGCTACAAGCCATGAAGAATCATGAATTAGGAATTAGGAATTATGGAAAAGATCTCCCTGATTCATTATTCATTATTCATAATTCGTCCAACAAAGGCGCTCCTGCCGCCCGCAACGCAGGTTTGCAAAAAGCAAAAGGGGAGTATATTCTTTTTTGCGACGCGGATGTTGTGATGCAACCGAACATGTTGCAGAAAATGTACGACGCATTGCAAGCGCATCCGGAAGCGTCGTATGCGTACTCGTCATTTACATTCGGATGGAAAAAATTTATACTTTGGCCGTTTGATGGCGAGAAGTTACAGCGCATGCCATATATCCATTCCACGTCACTCATTCGGCGCGTGCATTTCCCCAAAGTCGGTTGGGATGAATCGTTGAAACGTTTACAAGACTGGGATTTATTTTTAACGATGTTAGAGGAGGGGCATACAGGCGTTTGGATTCCTGATATACTGCTTACTATTACCGTACGCCGTGGTGGTATTAGTAACTGGCTACCATCATTTCTCTATAAATTTCCGTTTTTACCGAGCGTGAAAAAATATAAAGCGGCAGAGTCGATTGTTCGTAAGAAACATAAAATTTCAATGTTATGAGGTCGGACCTCGTAATGGAGATCCGACCTCGACAGTTTGCATGAAAAAGTTTTTTTCTTTTTTTTGGGGCATTGTTCGATCCTACGGCGAGTCGTTTGTTGAAGCGATCGGGGAGAATGAATACACGCAGGAGTTCAAAGAGCGCTATCCGCGCGTCTTTCGTTTTGTAAAAAATCGTTTATCGCCGCGCGAATATCTTGGACTCCATCTCACTATCGGATTTTTTATTGCGCTTTATCTCACCAATCAATGCATCGAGCTCATTACCTCCATTGTCCGCAATACGGAGCTTGCACAGATTGATGTCAACATCATCACGTTTCTCACCGCGACGCGAACGGGCGTTCTCATGAAGCCTATGTTTTTTTTCACGGCACTTGGCAACTGGCCGACGATTGCATTGTTTTTTCTTTTTTTCGCAACACTGTGGATTTGGCAGAAGCGGTGGTTTCGCGTGTGGATGCTTTTTTTAACCATGGCTGGAAGCGAAGCGATCGCCATACTCATGAAAATTTTTATTGCGCGTCCACGACCGGATTCTGCAGGCGCGCTCCTTCTTGAAACAACCTATAGCTTTCCGTCGGGGCATGCGCTTATTGCGCTGTCATTTTACGGATTCCTTACATACATATGGTTGCGCGAGCGACGACATATTGTGACGCGTATCGTCATATTTCTTTTTGCGGCTTTCACTATAGTGGGAGTGGGGGTGAGTCGCATTTATCTTGGTGTGCATTGGCCGTCGGATGTGCTTGGCGGGTATCTTCTTGCGCTTATCTGGTTGACCGTCATTGCGACTGCCGCTGACCTGCGAAAACGTTTTGTGCGTGAGCGGCACTATCCGACAGAAACACTTTTTCCTTTTCGATGGATTGCCCCTCTGCTTATTGTATTCGGATCGGCTGTGTTGGTGTATGTTGTCGCGTTTGTTGCGCGTCCGCATTTTGAGCCGTCGGCGTTGCATCGGCATATTGATATTACCGGGACGGAGAGCGCCACTTCTCTTGACGCCGCAATGTTAGACAACCTCCCAAATATAAGCGAAGGGTTGACCGGGCGTTCGCTCGAACCGGTGAATCTCATTTTTATTGGCAATGCAGAGGAAGTGGACAGCGCCATGACAAAGGCAGGATGGTTTCTTGCGGAACAAGTGACACTCAAATCGTCTTGGGATATTTTTCTTCGGGTACTCCGGAACAGATCATATCCGACCGCCCCGGTATCTCCCGCATTTTTGTATGATCGACCGCAAGATAGCGCGTGGCAAAAGCCGACGGAAAAAAATTCTCCGCGTGAACGCCACCATATTCGTTTGTGGCGTGATGAGCGCTATACAATTGATGGCAAGGCGCTTTGGGTGGGGACCGCAAGCTTTGACGCGGGTATACGACTTACAGCGACCATACGGATTCCCACGCATCGCATCGCGCCGGCGATTGATGTGGAACGGGATCTCGTGGTGAGTGACTTGCGGCGTGTTGGAGCGATTCAAAAAGAAGAATCGGTGCAGCGCTATGATCCATTTCTAGGGGTTAATGCGATTGGAGATCAGTTTTTCACCGATGGGAAGGCGGTGATTCTATCCCTATGAATTTCTAACGGGACGGGGTTCACCCCGTTAGAAGCCGCCCTGCCAACGGCAGTGCTACAGGCACCTCGGGGCGCCTTGCCTCTAACGGGGTTCACAACACAGAAAAAAAAGAGTATGATAAAAGCATTCTAATCTCTCTACATATTTATGCCTCCAGCAAAATCTATTTTTACCCACGGCGGTGTTGCGCAGTCATCAGAGAAGAAAGAAGTCAAGGAAGCACAGAAAGCGGGTATCTGCGTTGTTTTGAAAAAGCGCGATAAGTCCTTTTTGCGGCATCATGCGGATACGCCGGAGGAGTGTCTCCCGGTGCTTGCCACTGCTCATCTTTCATGGGTCGATTTTGCCGTTGAGGACGTGTATCGCGATGGAAAGGTGATCGCAAAAACGTTTGGGTTCTCTAATGAGCTCGTCGGACGTATTCTCTCTGATGACAAGTCAAACTATTATGATTTTAATGAAGAATTCGGCATGCGCTTTCCTTCGGTGCGTGTTGATAAATTGAACGTGGAGGTTATTCCTTTGGCAATCTTTGTGCATAAAGGACTCGTACTTACGATACACGCAGAGACGTCCAATCGTCTTGTAAAATTCTCTCGATATGCAGATAGTTTTTTTCAGAAAATTCCAAAAGAGGCAGGAGAGCCTGAACAGCTGACAATCCTCCTTGCCCGTATCATTAACGAAAATAATGATCGAAACTTTGATTATCTTCGGGATCTTGAAGAGCAAGGTGACGCGCTTTCATCACAGCTCGTGAAAAATGAGATAGAGCGGGAAAAGGTGGGGCAAGACGTCTATCGCATGAAGCATGCGCTTATCCGCTATTTGGATACGCTTTGGGTGAGCCTTGATGTTATTAGCGCACTGCGACATGGCGATCCGAATTTATTGACGAACGATAAAGAAATTTTGCGACAGTTTACACTCATGGCGGATGATATAAACCGTCAGATCCAGCTTTCAGAACATATGTCTTCCGTACTTGTTTCGGGATTAGAAGTCATGCAAACGATTTACAACAATCAATTGCAGGTATTGAATAATCGCATGACGCACGTGATGACATGGTTGACGGTACTTGGCACTGCGGTGTTGGTGCCGAATACGCTTGCAACGGTGATGAGTTCACTTTCTGATTTACAGCCGATGCATCATCTTTGGTATATTTCTATTCTTGTCCTTTCGACTCTTGTGTCGACTGTCGGCGCGTATTGGTGGGTGAAAAATAAGGCGCGCTTACCGGCAAAGATGAAAGAAGAATAATCATTATGTCGCAACCTATTTTCGATCAAAAAATTATTCTCGTCACCGGAGGCGCTGGATTTATCGGTTCTTTCTTGTGCGAAGAGCTTGCAAAGAACGCTACAGTAATTTGCGTTGATAATTTTGTATCGGGATCGCAGACGAACATCGACGCGCTTTTCCGCAATCCGAATTTCATTTTTTTGAAGCACGATTTGCGCGAGCCATTTGATCCGGAAGCGTTTCCGGAACTTGAACGCCTGAAGATTAAATTTCAAGGAATTCAAGAGATTTATCATCTTGCGTGTCCGACATCGCCGAAAGAATTTGATAAATATAGAATTGAAACACTTGAAGCAAATTCCGTAGTAATGAAGCACGTGCTTGATCTGGCAGTGAAGTACAAATCGAAAGTCGTGAATGCGTCATCGTCGGTTGTATACGGTCCGCGTCCAGAAGAAAATGCGTTTTTTGTTGAAGAGTATCTTGGTTCGGTTGATTTTTTAAGTCCGCGTGCGTGCTATGACGAAGGAAAGCGGTTTACGGAAACCATGGTTGCCACCTATGCGCAAGTGCATGGTGTTGATGGGAAGAATGCACGTATCTTTCGAACGTATGGTCCGCGCATGCGTTTGTTTGATGGGCAAATGATTCCCGATTTTATTACAAACGCGCTCGACGGAAAAGATCTGGTGATTTATGGTGACGAAACATTTTACACATCGCTTGTGTATGTGACGGATGTGGTGGAGGGACTCGTAAAACTTATGGCAGCGCCGAAAGATATCGGTTCAGTGAATATTGGTTCGGATCAAGATTTAAAATTAGCAGAGGTTGCAAAAATGATTATTGAGTTGACGAAATCTTCTTCGAAAGTTGCATTTGAAGAGCCGCTTCTTTTCATGACGCCGCTCGGGCTTCCGGATCTTACGAAAGCGAAAGAGCGTTTGGGCTGGATTCCGATTGTGACATTGGGGCAAGGGCTTACAAAGACGATTGAATATACCATGGCGAACAAAACAATATTAGGGATGCGCTCGTAGAGATTCTGTATGAAACGTGTCGCGGTGATTCCTGCGTATAATGAAGAACGAACGATAGGGACGGTGCTTTCCGAGCTCCGTCCGTTTGTGGATGCCATGATTGTGATCGACGATGGGTCACGTGACGCAACTGCGGCGATTGCAGAGCGCGAAGGTGCGATCGTTTATCGACATTTTTTAAATCGTGGGTTGGGGGCGGCATTGGGGACTGGCATGGAAGTTGCGCTGCGCCAGGGTGCTGATGTTCTTATTACGTTTGATGCGGATGGACAGCATCGCGCGAACGATATTCCTGCAATCGTTGCTCCACTACTCCGTGGTACGGCAGACGTTGTTATTGGTGTGCGCACAAAAAATAAGCATGCGATGCCTGTCGGAAGGCGCATCGCGAATACGATGGCGAATGTCATTACTTTTTTTCTTTTTGGTATTTGGACGTCGGACAGTCAGTCAGGGTTTCGCGCGTTTACGTCCCAAGCGGCAAGAGCGCTGGATCTCGCGCGCTATCATTTTGAGAATATGGAAGTATCGAGTGCAATTCTTTCTCAAGTTGCGCGCCATAAACTTCGTTTTTTTGAGGTGGCGATCGAGCCTGTCTATACGTCCTATTCACTTTCAAAAGGGCAGGGATTTCGTGAAGGGATTCGGACGTTTGTTCGTTTAATTATCTATCGCGTTCTCCACTGATGCTTATTCAATACCTTCTTATTCTTTTTGTCTTTTTTGCGTTGTCCCGAGTGGTGATGCGCGCGAAGGCACATGAAATAACGACGCGCGAATTTTTATTTTGGTTCTTTTTTTGGTTGTGTGCGGCGATCGTCATTGCATGGCCGAATAGTTTGAATCGCTTTGCGGATGTTCTTGGCGTCGGGAGGGGGGTTGATGTCGTACTGTACGCTGCACTCGTGATTCTTTTTTATGTGGTGTTCCGTATTTTTACTCGCATCGAACGGATCGAACGCGATATCACGTTGCTTGTTCGGCGAAAGGCGTTAGAAGAAAACGACCATGAACCCCGTTAGAAGCCGCCCTGCCAAAGGCACGGCTACGGCCGCCTCGGGGCGCCCTGCTTCTAACGGGGTGAACCCCGCTAAGATTTCTGTTGTTCTTCTTACATACAATGGGAAGAAGTATCTTCCTGATTTATTCGCAAGCCTGCAAAAGACTGCGTGCGCGTATCCATGGCAATTGATTGTCGTGGATAATGCGTCGACGGATGGCACAGCCGAGTGGCTTACGAATTATGAATCAGGAATTAAGAATCAGGGGGATCGTCAACTCCATAATTCATTATTCATAATTCATAATTCTACTAACGCGGGTTTTGCCGCCGGCAACAATGTCGGTATCCGTAAAGCGCTTGCAGACGGCGCAGAGTACGTTGTTCTTTTGAATCAAGATACGGTTGTGGATCCGAATTGGCTCACAGAACTTGTTGTAGCCGCGGAAAGCGACGAAACTATTGGTGCCGTGCAGGCGCGACTCATGCTTTGGGATAAAAAAGATACAGTAAACTCCCTCGGCAACGAGATTCACTTTCTCGGCTTTGGGTATACGAGTGGATATAAAAAAACTTATGCCGCCTACGGACGGCACCCCGTCAACGGCGGTGGCAACTTAACCGCCTACCGGATAGGCAGGCAACTTACAACTGACAACTATCCAGAGATCACCTACGCCTCCGGCGCCGCTGTCTTATACCGCGCAAAAGCACTCCGCGAGGTCGGGCTCTTCGATGAGTCGCTTTGGATGTATCACGATGATTTGGATCTTGGATGGCGACTCTGGCGCGCGGGATGGAAAAATGTTTTAGCACACGTATCCGTTGTTTACCACAAATACGAATTTTCGCGGAGCATTAAAAAATATTATTTCATGGAACGCAATCGTTTTTTGGTGTTGTTTGAGAATTATTCGTTGCGAACGCTCGTACTGATCGCTCCTGCGCTCGTCGTGATGGAGCTTGGACTTTTTGTGAAAGCGATTGTGTCGGGGTGGGGGAAGGAAAAACTGCGGGCGTATGCGTATTTTTTTCAACTTTCGGCATGGCGAATGGTTTTAGAAAAGCGCAAAGAGAAACAGAAATTTTTCCGTTGTCCCGAACGAGAATTGTTAGCGCGCTTTACGGGCGTGATTGCATTTCAAGATCTGCAAAGCTCCGTGCTTACGTATATCGCAAATCCGATATTTAATGCGTATTGGCAGATCATCCAATATATACTTCGAGTGTAGTCGAGAAGTACATTTTATGAAACATTCCGTCATCGAAAATCCTTTCGCTCCAGAAAAACAGCGCAGTTCCGACGACTCTGCTTTTGTTGGGAAGATTTTGGGTGCGGAAGCGGAAGCTGCGATGCGGAAAGCAGTAGGAAAGACAGAGGTGCAGGAACCCGAGCCAGCGACAGACCTTGATCTTACAGACGCCGAGCATGTGCGAGCTGAACAAGAGAGGCGAGAACGTTCTTCAGAATGGAAAATGGAACACGCGCGGAAAGAGCTTTGTGCATGGGCGGAGGAGATTGGAAAAGATGCTGATTGGGCTCTCGAAACCTTTACCATCCACACTGACGGCACGCTTACGGTAGAAGGGGATTTGGATCTCACGCATCTTCCGGTGACGCATCTCCCCAAAGGATTGCGAGAGGTTGGAGGAATCCTTGGTCTCGGAATGACGAAAATTATTTCCATTGAAGGGTTTCCGGAAAAGGTTGGTGGGGATGTTGATCTTACGGGAGTTCAAATTATTTCTCTTAAAGGTTTTCCGCAGACTATCGGTGGCAATATTTTTCTTGCGGATACTAGAATAAAATCTCTCCATGGACTGCCAAAAAAAATTGAAAAAGATCTTCATCTTTCGCGTACTGATATTGCATCCTTGAGAGGTCTTCCGCAAAACATTGGCGGTAGTCTTTATCTTGATGGTGTTACAACTCTTATGTCTCTTGATGGATTGCCGGAAAGGATTCCTGGAGATCTTAGTCTTTACTGGTCTCTCGTCTCTTCCCTTCACGGATTATCCAAGGAAATTGGAGGGGATCTTGATCTACGAGGCACGAGCATCACTTCTCTTGACGGACTTCCTCTGCCTGAAAATATTGGAGGGAAGGTACTTCTTTTTACTCAACAACAGGATGCACTTATTAGTGTAGTGGGAAAAGACGATGATTATTATGGTATATATGATATAGACGACAAGACGGATGTTGAACGGACGGATGATGAACGGACTCGAGAGGAGGCAAATAAACCAGAGGATCGACTTTATTGAAAAATTTTATGCGCATCGCTCATCTCGTTTCCACGTTTCCTCCCTACTATGGTGGCATGGGCAATGCCGTATTTGGCATGGCGCAGGAATCGGCGAAGCGCGGGCACGAGGTGACGGTGTTAACGGCGAAGCAGGAATCAGGAATAAGGAATAAGGGAGATCGATCCATAATTCCTAATTCATTATTCATAATTCGAAGATTGCGTTCGTTCGGCCGATGGGGCAACGCCGCGTTCCTTCCCCAACTTTTTTGGATGCTTGATGATTACGACATTGTGCATCTGCATTACCCGTTTTTTGGCGGGGCGGAAGCTGCAGCACTTTGGCGCGCATCGCAGTTAAAACGAGGGCGGCAGCTTGTCGTCACGTATCACATGGATGCGATCGCCGACGGATGGCTTGGTCGTGTGTTCGCGTGGCACAATCGTTTCATTCTTCCCTCCATTCTTTCTTTAGCGGATCGAATCATCGTGACATCGTTCGATTATGCAGAACATTCTTTGCTGAAGCAGTACGAATCACGCGTGAAAAATAAGATGGTAGAGATTCCATTAGGTGTTGATACCGAGCGTTTTACGCCTCGAGAAAAGGACGCAGAACTATTACGACAGCACAAGATTGATCCGGCATCATTTACATTGTTGTTTGTTGGCGGGCTTGATCGCGCACATGCATTTAAAGGCGTCGAAGTGTTGATCCGTTCGTTTAAACTTTTTTCAGAATTTCAACATGTGGATGATAGGAGAGCACATACGCTCGTCATCGTCGGTGATGGCGCCCTTCGACCATCGTATGCTGCGCTTGCGCTTGAGCTTGGAATACAGGATAAAATTGTATTTACCGGTCGTGTTGCGCCTGATGATCTTCCGCGGTATTATGCGACTGCGGATTGTGTTGTACTACCATCGATAAACCAGTCAGAAGCTTTTGGTATGACAATTCTTGAGGCAATGGCTTGTGGAAGACCGGTAATTGCATCGCTTCTTCCGGGTGTGAGGAAGCTTGTTCTTGACCGGAGGACGGGCTTATTTGCGAAGCCGAGCGATATTGTTGGTCTTGCGAAAGTCATCGCAGTAATTGCTGATGATCCCGAACTTCGCGTACGATACGGCAATGCGGGAAGAGAGCGAGCACTTGATCGATATACATGGAGCGCCGTGGGAGAGGAGTTGGAGCGAGTGTATCGATAAATATATGCGTATCTGTCTTATCAGCAATCTTTATCCTCCCTATACTCGTGGCGGGGCGGAGCGGGTGGTTGCAACGATTGCGAAGGAATTGCAACGCGCAGGGCATAGCGTGATCGTGATCACAACCGTGCCATCGTTTGCGGCGAATATAAAGGCGCTTGCGTCTGGTGGGTTTCTTCATGAAACGGTTGACGGCATCACCGTGTATCGCATCGCAACCGCGAACCTTTTTCCGTACTGGACCATTGGCGAACATAATGTTGTGATGCGTTTCATTTGGCATGTGTTTGATATGTTTGCCTTTGAAACCGCAGCAACAGTACGTCGCATTTTGCGAAAAGAAAAAGCGGACGTGGTGATGACGCACAATTTGAAGGGGATTGGGTTCTTGGTCCCGCGGGCGATTCGACGTCTTGGTATTCGGCATATTCATACGGCACACGATGTCCAGCTTGCAGTGCCTTCCGGTCTCATTTTTGTTAGGCAGAAACCGGTGTTCATTCTTTTGTTCCTTATGCAGTGGTATGAGCGATTGACGCGCTGGCTTATCGGTTCGCCGGACGTGGTCGTCTCACCATCGCAATGGCTCCTTGATTTTTATACCGAACGAGGATTTTTTTCGCAGTCCAAAAAAGTTGTCTTGCATAATCCGATTTTACAAGGGGCACCCTTGCATGCAAGGGTGCCCCTTGTAAAATCGGATTATGCAAGACAACTTTTTTGGACTGCGAAAAAAATCCTCGTTCGGTATAAAAATCAAGGAGCCATTGCGATGGTGAGACGACCACGTCCGGCGAACCGATAAGCCAGCGCGTCAATCGCTCATACCACTGCATAAGGAACAAAAGAATGAACACCGGTTTCTGCCTAACAAAAATGAGACCGGAAGGCACTGCAAGCTGGACATCGTGTGCCGTATGAATATGCCGAATACCAAGACGTCGAATCGCCCGCGGGACCAAGAACCCAATCCCCTTCAAATTGTGCGTCATCACCACGTCCGCTTTTTCTTTTCGCAAAATGCGACGTACTGTTGCTGCGGTTTCAAAGGCAAACATATCAAACACATGCCAAATGAAACGCATCACAACATTATGTTCGCCAATGGTCCAGTACGGAAAAAGGTTCGCGGTTGCGATGCGATACACGGTGATGCCGTCAACCGTTTCATGAAGAAACCCACCAGACGCAAGCGCCTTTATATTCGCCGCAAACGATGGCACGGTTGTGATCACGATCACGCTATGCCCTGCGCGTTGCAATTCCTTCGCAATCGTTGCAACCACCCGCTCCGCCCCGCCACGAGTATAGGGAGGATAAAGATTGCTGATAAGACAGATACGCATATATTTATCGATACACTCGCTCCAACTCCTCTCCCACGGCGCTCCATGTATATCGATCAAGTGCTCGCTCTCTTCCCGCATTGCCGTATCGTACGCGAAGTTCGGGATCATCAGCAATTACTGCGATGACTTTCGCAAGACCAACAATATCGCTCGGCTTCGCAAATAAGCCCGTCCTCCGGTCAAGAACAAGCTTCCTCACACCCGGAAGAAGCGATGCAATTACCGGTCTTCCACAAGCCATTGCCTCAAGAATTGTCATACCAAAAGCTTCTGACTGGTTTATCGATGGTAGTACAACACAATCCGCAGTCGCATAATACCGCGGAAGATCATCAGGCGCAACACGACCGGTAAATACAATTTTATCCTGTATTCCAAGCTCAAGCGCAAGCGCAGCATACGATGGTCGAAGGGCGCCATCACCGACGATGACGAGCGTATGTGCTCTCCTATCATCCACATGTTGAAATTCTGAAAAAAGTTTAAACGAACGGATCAACACTTCGACGCCTTTAAATGCATGTGCGCGATCAAGCCCGCCAACAAACAACAATGTAAATGATGCCGGATCAATCTTGTGCTGTCGTAATAGTTCTGCGTCCTTTTCTCGAGGCGTAAAACGCTCGGTATCAACACCTAATGGAATCTCTACCATCTTATTTTTCACGCGTGATTCGTACTGCTTCAGCAAAGAATGTTCTGCATAATCGAACGATGTCACGATGATTCGATCCGCTAAAGAAAGAATGGAGGGAAGAATGAAACGATTGTGCCACGCGAACACACGACCAAGCCATCCGTCGGCGATCGCATCCATGTGATACGTGACGACAAGCTGCCGCCCTCGTTTTAACTGCGATGCGCGCCAAAGTGCTGCAGCTTCCGCCCCGCCAAAAAACGGGTAATGCAGATGCACAATGTCGTAATCATCAAGCATCCAAAAAAGTTGGGGAAGGAACGCGGCGTTGCCCCATCGGCCGAACGAACGCAATCTTCGAATTATGAATAATGAATTAGGAATTATGGATCGATCTCCCTTATTCCTTATTCCTGATTCCTGCTTCGCCGTTAACACCGTCACCTCGTGCCCGCGCTTCGCCGATTCCTGCGCCATGCCAAATACGGCATTGCCCATGCCACCATAGTAGGGAGGAAACGTGGAAACGAGATGAGCGATGCGCATAAAATTTTTCAATAAAGTCGATCCTCTGGTTTATTTGCCTCCTCTCGAGTCCGTTCATCATCCGTCCGTTCAACATCCGTCTTGTCGTCTATATCATATATACCATAATAATCATCGTCTTTTCCCACTACACTAATAAGTGCATCCTGTTGTTGAGTAAAAAGAAGTACCTTCCCTCCAATATTTTCAGGCAGAGGAAGTCCGTCAAGAGAAGTGATGCTCGTGCCTCGTAGATCAAGATCCCCTCCAATTTCCTTGGATAATCCGTGAAGGGAAGAGACGAGAGACCAGTAAAGACTAAGATCTCCAGGAATCCTTTCCGGCAATCCATCAAGAGACATAAGAGTTGTAACACCATCAAGATAAAGACTACCGCCAATGTTTTGCGGAAGACCTCTCAAGGATGCAATATCAGTACGCGAAAGATGAAGATCTTTTTCAATTTTTTTTGGCAGTCCATGGAGAGATTTTATTCTAGTATCCGCAAGAAAAATATTGCCACCGATAGTCTGCGGAAAACCTTTAAGAGAAATAATTTGAACTCCCGTAAGATCAACATCCCCACCAACCTTTTCCGGAAACCCTTCAATGGAAATAATTTTCGTCATTCCGAGACCAAGGATTCCTCCAACCTCTCGCAATCCTTTGGGGAGATGCGTCACCGGAAGATGCGTGAGATCCAAATCCCCTTCTACCGTAAGCGTGCCGTCAGTGTGGATGGTAAAGGTTTCGAGAGCCCAATCAGCATCTTTTCCAATCTCCTCCGCCCATGCACAAAGCTCTTTCCGCGCGTGTTCCATTTTCCATTCTGAAGAACGTTCTCGCCTCTCTTGTTCAGCTCGCACATGCTCGGCGTCTGTAAGATCAAGGTCTGTCGCTGGCTCGGGTTCCTGCACCTCTGTCTTTCCTACTGCTTTCCGCATCGCAGCTTCCGCTTCCGCACCCAAAATCTTCCCAACAAAAGCAGAGTCGTCGGAACTGCGCTGTTTTTCTGGAGCGAAAGGATTTTCGATGACGGAATGTTTCATAAAATGTACTTCTCGACTACACTCGAAGTATATATTGGATGATCTGCCAATACGCATTAAATATCGGATTTGCGATATACGTAAGCACGGAGCTTTGCAGATCTTGAAATGCAATCACGCCCGTAAAGCGCGCTAACAATTCTCGTTCGGGACAACGGAAAAATTTCTGTTTCTCTTTGCGCTTTTCTAAAACCATTCGCCATGCCGAAAGTTGAAAAAAATACGCATACGCCCGCAGTTTTTCCTTCCCCCACCCCGACACAATCGCTTTCACAAAAAGTCCAAGCTCCATCACGACGAGCGCAGGAGCGATCAGTACGAGCGTTCGCAACGAATAATTCTCAAACAACACCAAAAAACGATTGCGTTCCATGAAATAATATTTTTTAATGCTCCGCGAAAATTCGTATTTGTGGTAAACAACGGATACGTGTGCTAAAACATTTTTCCATCCCGCGCGCCAGAGTCGCCATCCAAGATCCAAATCATCGTGATACATCCAAAGCGACTCATCGAAGAGCCCGACCTCGCGGAGTGCTTTTGCGCGGTATAAGACAGCGGCGCCGGAGGCGTAGGTGATCTCTGGATAGTTGTCAGTTGTAAGTTGCCTGCCTATCCGGTAGGCGGTTAAGTTGCCACCGCCGTTGACGGGGTGCCGTCCGTAGGCGGCATAAGTTTTTTTATATCCACTCGTATACCCAAAGCCGAGAAAGTGAATCTCGTTGCCGAGGGAGTTTACTGTATCTTTTTTATCCCAAAGCATGAGTCGCGCCTGCACGGCACCAATAGTTTCGTCGCTTTCCGCGGCTACAACAAGTTCTGTGAGCCAATTCGGATCCACAACCGTATCTTGATTCAAAAGAACAACGTACTCTGCGCCGTCTGCAAGCGCTTTACGGATACCGACATTGTTGCCGGCGGCAAAACCCGCGTTAGTAGAATTATGAATTATGAATAATGAATTATGGAGTTGACGATCCCCCTGATTCTTAATTCCTGATTCATAATTCGTAAGCCACTCGGCTGTGCCATCCGTCGACGCATTATCCACGACAATCAATTGCCATGGATACGCGCACGCAGTCTTTTGCAGGCTTGCGAATAAATCAGGAAGATACTTCTTCCCATTGTATGTAAGAAGAACAACAGAAATCTTAGCGGGGTTCACCCCGTTAGAAGCAGGGCGCCCCGAGGCGGCCGTAGCCGTGCCTTTGGCAGGGCGGCTTCTAACGGGGTTCATGGTCGTTTTCTTCTAACGCCTTTCGCCGAACAAGCAACGTGATATCGCGTTCGATCCGTTCGATGCGAGTAAAAATACGGAACACCACATAAAAAAGAATCACGAGTGCAGCGTACAGTACGACATCAACCCCCCTCCCGACGCCAAGAACATCCGCAAAGCGATTCAAACTATTCGGCCATGCAATGACGATCGCCGCACACAACCAAAAAAAGAACCAAAATAAAAATTCGCGCGTCGTTATTTCATGTGCCTTCGCGCGCATCACCACTCGGGACAACGCAAAAAAGACAAAAAGAATAAGAAGGTATTGAATAAGCATCAGTGGAGAACGCGATAGATAATTAAACGAACAAACGTCCGAATCCCTTCACGAAATCCCTGCCCTTTTGAAAGTGAATAGGACGTATAGACAGGCTCGATCGCCACCTCAAAAAAACGAAGTTTATGGCGCGCAACTTGAGAAAGAATTGCACTCGATACTTCCATATTCTCAAAATGATAGCGCGCGAGATCCAGCGCTCTTGCCGCTTGGGACGTAAACGCGCGAAACCCTGACTGACTGTCCGACGTCCAAATACCAAAAAGAAAAAAAGTAATGACATTCGCCATCGTATTCGCGATGCGCCTTCCGACAGGCATCGCATGCTTATTTTTTGTGCGCACACCAATAACAACGTCTGCCGTACCACGGAGTAGTGGAGCAACGATTGCAGGAATATCGTTCGCGCGATGCTGTCCATCCGCATCAAACGTAATAAGAACATCAGCACCCTGGCGCAGCGCAACTTCCATGCCAGTCCCCAATGCCGCCCCCAACCCACGATTTAAAAAATGTCGATAAACGATCGCACCTTCGCGCTCTGCAATCGCCGCAGTTGCGTCACGTGACCCATCGTCGATCACAATCATGGCATCCACAAACGGACGGAGCTCGGAAAGCACCGTCCCTATCGTTCGTTCTTCATTATACGCAGGAATCACCGCGACACGTTTCATACAGAATCTCTACGAGCGCATCCCTAATATTGTTTTGTTCGCCATGGTATATTCAATCGTCTTTGTAAGCCCTTGCCCCAATGTCACAATCGGAATCCAGCCCAAACGCTCTTTCGCTTTCGTAAGATCCGGAAGCCCGAGCGGCGTCATGAAAAGAAGCGGCTCTTCAAATGCAACTTTCGAAGAAGATTTCGTCAACTCAATAATCATTTTTGCAACCTCTGCTAATTTTAAATCTTGATCCGAACCAATATTCACTGAACCGATATCTTTCGGCGCTGCCATAAGTTTTACGAGTCCCTCCACCACATCCGTCACATACACAAGCGATGTGTAAAATGTTTCGTCACCATAAATCACCAGATCTTTTCCGTCGAGCGCGTTTGTAATAAAATCGGGAATCATTTGCCCATCAAACAAACGCATGCGCGGACCATACGTTCGAAAGATACGTGCATTCTTCCCATCAACACCATGCACTTGCGCATAGGTGGCAACCATGGTTTCCGTAAACCGCTTTCCTTCGTCATAGCACGCACGCGGACTTAAAAAATCAACCGAACCAAGATACTCTTCAACAAAAAACGCATTTTCTTCTGGACGCGGACCGTATACAACCGACGATGACGCATTCACGACTTTCGATTTGTACTTCACTGCCAGATCAAGCACGTGCTTCATTACTACGGAATTTGCTTCAAGTGTTTCAATTCTATATTTATCAAATTCTTTCGGCGATGTCGGACACGCAAGATGATAAATCTCTTGAATTCCTTGAAATTTAATCTTCAGGCGTTCAAGTTCCGGAAACGCTTCCGGATCAAATGGCTCGCGCAAATCGTGCTTCAAAAAAATGAAATTCGGATTGCGGAAAAGCGCGTCGATGTTCGTCTGCGATCCCGATACAAAATTATCAACGCAAATTACTGTAGCGTTCTTTGCAAGCTCTTCGCACAAGAAAGAACCGATAAATCCAGCGCCTCCGGTGACGAGAATAATTTTTTGATCGAAAATAGGTTGCGACATAATGATTATTCTTCTTTCATCTTTGCCGGTAAGCGCGCCTTATTTTTCACCCACCAATACGCGCCGACAGTCGACACAAGAGTCGAAAGGACAAGAATAGAAATATACCAAAGATGATGCATCGGCTGTAAATCAGAAAGTGAACTCATCACCGTTGCAAGCGTATTCGGCACCAACACCGCAGTGCCAAGTACCGTCAACCATGTCATCACGTGCGTCATGCGATTATTCAATACCTGCAATTGATTGTTGTAAATCGTTTGCATGACTTCTAATCCCGAAACAAGTACGGAAGACATATGTTCTGAAAGCTGGATCTGACGGTTTATATCATCCGCCATGAGTGTAAACTGTCGCAAAATTTCTTTATCGTTCGTCAATAAATTCGGATCGCCATGTCGCAGTGCGCTAATAACATCAAGGCTCACCCAAAGCGTATCCAAATAGCGGATAAGCGCATGCTTCATGCGATAGACGTCTTGCCCCACCTTTTCCCGCTCTATCTCATTTTTCACGAGCTGTGATGAAAGCGCGTCACCTTGCTCTTCAAGATCCCGAAGATAATCAAAGTTTCGATCATTATTTTCGTTAATGATACGGGCAAGGAGGATTGTCAGCTGTTCAGGCTCTCCTGCCTCTTTTGGAATTTTCTGAAAAAAACTATCTGCATATCGAGAGAATTTTACAAGACGATTGGACGTCTCTGCGTGTATCGTAAGTACGAGTCCTTTATGCACAAAGATTGCCAAAGGAATAACCTCCACGTTCAATTTATCAACACGCACCGAAGGAAAGCGCATGCCGAATTCTTCATTAAAATCATAATAGTTTGACTTGTCATCAGAGAGAATACGTCCGACGAGCTCATTAGAGAACCCAAACGTTTTTGCGATCACCTTTCCATCGCGATACACGTCCTCAACGGCAAAATCGACCCATGAAAGATGAGCAGTGGCAAGCACCGGGAGACACTCCTCCGGCGTATCCGCATGATGCCGCAAAAAGGACTTATCGCGCTTTTTCAAAACAACGCAGATACCCGCTTTCTGTGCTTCCTTGACTTCTTTCTTCTCTGATGACTGCGCAACACCGCCGTGGGTAAAAATAGATTTTGCTGGAGGCATAAATATGTAGAGAGATTAGAATGCTTTTATCATACTCTTTTTTTTCTGTGTTGTGAACCCCGTTAGAGGCAAGGCGCCCCGAGGTGCCTGTAGCACTGCCGTTGGCAGGGCGGCTTCTAACGGGGTGAACCCCGTCCCGTTAGAAATTCATAGGGATAGAATCACCGCCTTCCCATCGGTGAAAAACTGATCTCCAATCGCATTAACCCCTAGAAATGGATCATAGCGCTGCACCGATTCTTCTTTTTGAATCGCTCCAACACGCCGCAAGTCACTCACCACGAGATCCCGTTCCACATCAATCGCCGGCGCGATGCGATGCGTGGGAATCCGTATGGTCGCTGTAAGTCGTATACCCGCGTCAAAGCTTGCGGTCCCCACCCAAAGCGCCTTGCCATCAATTGTATAGCGCTCATCACGCCACAAACGAATATGGTGGCGTTCACGCGGAGAATTTTTTTCCGTCGGCTTTTGCCACGCGCTATCTTGCGGTCGATCATACAAAAATGCGGGAGATACCGGGGCGGTCGGATATGATCTGTTCCGGAGTACCCGAAGAAAAATATCCCAAGACGATTTGAGTGTCACTTGTTCCGCAAGAAACCATCCTGCCTTTGTCATGGCGCTGTCCACTTCCTCTGCATTGCCAATAAAAATGAGATTCACCGGTTCGAGCGAACGCCCGGTCAACCCTTCGCTTATATTTGGGAGGTTGTCTAACATTGCGGCGTCAAGAGAAGTGGCGCTCTCCGTCCCGGTAATATCAATATGCCGATGCAACGCCGACGGCTCAAAATGCGGACGCGCAACAAACGCGACAACATACACCAACACAGCCGATCCGAATACAATAAGCAGAGGGGCAATCCATCGAAAAGGAAAAAGTGTTTCTGTCGGATAGTGCCGCTCACGCACAAAACGTTTTCGCAGGTCAGCGGCAGTCGCAATGACGGTCAACCAGATAAGCGCAAGAAGATACCCGCCAAGCACATCCGACGGCCAATGCACACCAAGATAAATGCGACTCACCCCCACTCCCACTATAGTGAAAGCCGCAAAAAGAAATATGACGATACGCGTCACAATATGTCGTCGCTCGCGCAACCATATGTATGTAAGGAATCCGTAAAATGACAGCGCAATAAGCGCATGCCCCGACGGAAAGCTATAGGTTGTTTCAAGAAGGAGCGCGCCTGCAGAATCCGGTCGTGGACGCGCAATAAAAATTTTCATGAGTATGGCGATCGCTTCGCTTCCAGCCATGGTTAAAAAAAGCATCCACACGCGAAACCACCGCTTCTGCCAAATCCACAGTGTTGCGAAAAAAAGAAAAAACAATGCAATCGTCGGCCAGTTGCCAAGTGCCGTGAAAAAAAACATAGGCTTCATGAGAACGCCCGTTCGCGTCGCGGTGAGAAACGTGATGATGTTGACATCAATCTGTGCAAGCTCCGTATTGCGGACAATGGAGGTAATGAGCTCGATGCATTGATTGGTGAGATAAAGCGCAATAAAAAATCCGATAGTGAGATGGAGTCCAAGATATTCGCGCGGCGATAAACGATTTTTTACAAAACGAAAGACGCGCGGATAGCGCTCTTTGAACTCCTGCGTGTATTCATTCTCCCCGATCGCTTCAACAAACGACTCGCCGTAGGATCGAACAATGCCCCAAAAAAAAGAAAAAAACTTTTTCATGCAAACTGTCGAGGTCGGATCTCCATTACGAGGTCCGACCTCATAACATTGAAATTTTATGTTTCTTACGAACAATCGACTCTGCCGCTTTATATTTTTTCACGCTCGGTAAAAACGGAAATTTATAGAGAAATGATGGTAGCCAGTTACTAATACCACCACGGCGTACGGTAATAGTAAGCAGTATATCAGGAATCCAAACGCCTGTATGCCCCTCCTCTAACATCGTTAAAAATAAATCCCAGTCTTGTAAACGTTTCAACGATTCATCCCAACCGACTTTGGGGAAATGCACGCGCCGAATGAGTGACGTGGAATGGATATATGGCATGCGCTGTAACTTCTCGCCATCAAACGGCCAAAGTATAAATTTTTTCCATCCGAATGTAAATGACGAGTACGCATACGACGCTTCCGGATGCGCTTGCAATGCGTCGTACATTTTCTGCAACATGTTCGGTTGCATCACAACATCCGCGTCGCAAAAAAGAATATACTCCCCTTTTGCTTTTTGCAAACCTGCGTTGCGGGCGGCAGGAGCGCCTTTGTTGGACGAATTATGAATAATGAATAATGAATCAGGGAGATCTTTTCCATAATTCCTAATTCCTAATTCATGATTCTTCATGGCTTGTAGCCACTCATTTGTTCCATCCGTCGAGCCATCATCCACCACAATCACTTCGAAATCCCTAAACGTCTGAACCGCAATATTCGCAAGACACTTTTCAAGCGCCACACGATGATTATAGGTTGGAATGATGATGCTGATTGTCACTGGCATAGATATCTGTTATTCTAGCACAAGGGGAAAATTTCACGAGCCAATCTTGAGGGAGAGAGCCATGGCGGACGAAAAAACTGGACACAAAGAAGTTCACGAAACGCACAAAAGGGCAGTACCACCTGGTTACAATTGGGCGCACGCAGAGGTAATGAACGTACTCGCCCCTGCCTTATATTGGCGTATCGTCATTACCACAGATCCTTCCACTCCCACTGAACCTTGTCCAAAAAAGGTCTGAAGTAACTCTCATTTTCGTGTCTCTTCTACGTCCCCTACTTCGCCTCGTCGCCACGCGCGCCGAGGCATTTTTTTATTTCTTTTTCACCCCTCTCCAAAAGGAAGTTCTCGACTACGCTCGAACAATATCTGTGCCTGTGTCTCCCACTGAAACTCTTGCTCTACCCGCGTACGACCTTGTTCGCCAAGTTTTTTTCGCAATGCGTCATCTGAAAATAATCGCTCGATCGCTTTCGCAATACCATCAACATCACCTTCGTTTACAAGCAATCCGGTTTCGCCATCCACGACCGCCTCCGGAACGCCACCGGTACGCGAGCCAATCACCGGCTTCCCAAATGCATTCGCTTCAAGGTACACAAGCCCGAATCCTTCCACATCCGGACCAATCTTTCGTGGCGTCATAATAAATACGTCACACAACGCGTACCACATAGAAAGTGCTTTATCAGAAACTGCGCCAACAAGTAAGGCGGATAAGTTGTAAGTTGTAAGTTGTAAGTTTAATTTTTCTTTTTCCGGCCCGTCACCAATAATCACATATACGATGTTGGGATTATCTATTTTTTTCAGCGCCTCCAACACCAAATCAATCCCCTTTCGTTCTACTAAACGCGCCACGGTCAAGAGAATTTTTTTGTCTTCGAGATGATAACGTTCTCTCAACCCCCTCTCACTCCCCCTTGCAAAGGGGGAGAAAACCGCGGTAGGACAAGGATACACGACAGTCACTTTCGCTTCCGAAATACCTCGAGCGACAACCAAACTTTTCCCATATTCACTGTTCGTCACAATGCGATCCGCGGAATTCAAAATGCGTCGAGCGATCATTCGTTTTCGCGGATGGGTTTCGGCGAGCAGAAGATCATAGCCGTGCACGAATACTGTAGTTTGTAGTTTGTAGTTTGTAGTAAGTAATTTTTTTAATAGGTACACAACCGTACCAAGGGGAAGCAAATGCCCGCCCCAGATTTCGGTAATCTTTTCACGACGCACTGTTCGCCACACTTGCCACAGCAATGGCAACCACCGTGGCCAGATCCAACGTGAAAGTCTCGCGCGCATCACAACAACAGAGCCCGCGGGCATGGCGCCAACGAGCCCACCGTAATATCGCGCAACCCCCCCGCGATCAGGAGGATACTCGAGAGTCAGAAGAAGTATGCGTCGCATACGGTTTATGAGGTCCGACCTCGTAAAGATTGTAAAAGACTTTTAATCTCGACCACAGTAACGGCCCGAAACATCAACATCGCGCCACCATATACGACTGCGCCAAGCGCAATCACAACAAGAAGTGGAAATAACGTCTTCGTCGCCGTGATCGTCGCAACCATCATGCTTCCCGCGACAAGTGCTTTCACTGATCCATGAAGTATATCATCGTACGGGAGCGAAATAGATCGCGCGACAAAAAAGAAACCGAGTGAGAACAACAGTGCATTCGCAACAAGTGACGCAACTGCAGGTCCCATGATACCAAATCGCGGAATCAAAAGCATATTCACCACAATATTCGCAACCATCGCCACTCCTAACAATGTCGTATTCAATGATTGCCTGCGCACTGCAACGAGAAATGATCCAATGGGGAAATTAAGGAAAATAAAAATGAGTGAGAGAACAAGTAGACGTTGCGCGCGCACCGAATTTTGATACGCCGCGCCAAACACTTCGGGAATGATACGATCCGCGAGTCCCGCGATCCCAAACGCAACAGGCAAGACAATAAAGAAAAGATACAGCGACGATTTTGCGAATGTTCGCGCAAGCGCTTTTTTATCATGTTCAGCAAGCGCGCTCATTGCGGGAAGAAGTGAGGCGGCAAAACCCAAAGGAATAAATTGCAATGCGAACGTCACTTTGAACGGCACGCTATACAACCCCACCATTGTTTCCGTTCCGAAGATGGAAAGTAAAAAACTATCCACAAATCCCGTCACGCGAGTAAATACTGCCGCAAGCGCAAATGGAATAATCGCCATGAACGTCTGTCGCAGCGCGCTTTTCGAAAAAGAAAAGCTAAGAGGGACATGAAACCGCCGCATGAGCATTGTCGCCCACAAAAAATTTGCGACGTTCCCCAAAATAAGTCCAACAACCAAAAGATGCAGCGAATGAAAAAAGAAAAGAGTCACCACTCCAAAACAAAGCGAAATTGCCTGCCCGACAACGATCCCTATTGATTCAAATTCAAGCCGCTGCCATCCGCGCAAAATGGAATAGAGTGTCAAATTTGACGACTCAAAGAGAATGCTCACGGAAACGAGCGCAATAAGTTGCCGCGTAATCGGCGGATATGATGCGACGAAAGCAATGCCGTTCATGCTAACAAACGCTACGACGAGCAAGAGCGCTTTGAACCCAAGGATCCCGCGCAGTTGTGACGTAATTCCTTCACGCAGCTTCGATGATTCACGAACAAGAAACGGCGCTAAACCAAGATCCGCAAGCACCGAAAAAAGAAGTCCGAAAGAAACCGCAAGAAAATATCGCCCCGTGTCCTCCACTCCCATGACTCGAGCGACGATGGTGAAATAAACAAAAGAAAGCACCTTTTGCCCAACGAGTGCTCCAATAATAAAAATCGTGTTTCGCGCAATGCGCCCGCCGTGTATGTTTGTCATGCGTTTATTCTACCAAAAAAATAGCCTTTCGGCTATTTACTCCACAAACCATTGCACACGGCCGACGGTACCGTCGGTGAGGCGCACTTTAATGCCGCGCGGATGATAATCACGGGGTGAAAGAATATCAGCAACAATCCCCTGCGTGTAATCTTGCGTGCCGTAGTTTTCTTTCTCAATAATCCATACTGCCGAACCTTTTTTTATTTCGCTTCGTGTTGGTGGTTCCGGATTGTCGTATAGCGCTTCCCTCATATCACGTTTTCAACACTCGGTGTTGATGCAACACCGAGTGTTATCTCTTTACAACTTCTGCTTCTCCCAAAGTTCATAGAATCTGCCGCGTTTGCGATGCAGTGTTTTAAAACTTCCCGACTCACGGAGCTCACCGTCTTCGATAAGCAAAATCCGATCCATTTCTTTAATCGTCGTTAAGCGATGCGCGATCACAATTGCAGTTACATCCTTAAAAAATTGGTGCAGTGAGTCCTGAATTTTTTCTTCGGATTCGACGTCAAGATGCGATGTTGCTTCATCAAGAAAAAGAATATCCGGCTGTTTAAAAATCGCTCGCGCGATACCCAATCGTTGCTTCTCCCCGCCGGAAAGCTTTATGCCTTTTTCACCGATAAGCGTATCAATGCCTTGCGGCAATTTCTGCATAAAATCATTTACATGAGCAACTTCAAGCGCTTGCGCGAGTCGTTCCTCGCTGCGCTTTACGCTCGCAATGGTAATGTTATCTCGCAATGAAAAATTAAACACCTCGGTGTCTTGCAACACTACTGCAACTTTCTTGAAATAAGAACTCTTTTTTATTTTTCGAATGGAGATAGTATCAAAAAGAATATCACCCGTAAAGTTCTCATACTCCTTAAAAAGCAACTTAAAAAGCGTGGACTTCCCAACACCGGAAAGACCGACAATGCCAATCTTCTCTCCCCGCTTAATATCAAACGATATGTTGCGCAGAACGGGATTGTTGCCATAGCTGAATGATACGTTTTGCAGAGAAATTTTTTTCCAATCAGAAGGAAAACCGACTTTATTCGTATCATCATCAATCCCCAATTTTTCATCCAGTATTTCTTTCAATCGAAAAATATTATACCGTGCAATGGTAATATCTTGCGCGACATCCGACAACTCATCAACCGATGCGCGGAGACTGTTAAAATAAAAATTAAAGAGGATAAAAAAACTCACCTCATAACGGCCATGCACAATACCATAAATAATAAAAAGCATCGTCACAATACGGAACCCATGCGACCACATCGCTTGCGCCCATGATTTAATGCGATAGCGATAAATACGATACACGATCGCCGCATACATTTTCTTGCTGATTGCGTCCAGACGAGCAAAGAGCGCGTCAAACATCCCCATCACTTTGACCGTGCGAATGTTATTCATGATCTCAAACCCCAAGCCACTAAAATCCTCCTCGTGTTGATTCACGACACGTGCGGCATCGGAAGACCGGCGCGCTAAAGGAAGGCTGATGCAAAGATACGTGACGAGAAAAATGAACATGAGCAGCGCGACGGTCGTATTGATAAACGCGATAACCACGATCATGCCGAGAAAATTAACGCTGATCTCGATAAAATTATCGATCCAAATACGCAAAAGACGATCCAATCCTTCGCCACCGCTTTGCACACGCTTCATTTTATTACCGGCATTTTCCTTTTCATGCCATGCAATATCAAGAAGTTGCAAATGGTTAAACGCCGCAAGCTGACTGTCTAATTGCACGCGCTCCGCCAATTGATAGCAAACATATTTCGCAATCTGTACGGCAGTCGATCGATAGAGTTGCACAATCGACCATCCCATAAAGAAAAACCACACGGGGTCAAGTAATTTTCCTGTTGTGTATTCTCCGAGAGCAGTAATCAAATGGGAAAGCGCATAGGCAGCATAGAGATAAACAATATCTGCGCTCAAGCGCACCAATGACGCAAATAAAAACCGCCACCGATACGGACGGACAAAACGCGCGATATCCTTTATAAATTCGAGTGATGAATACATGGGTGTATTATTTCATAAAACTAGACAATTGAAAATCTCCGCCTCTCAGCCGGACGCATACCTCCCCCAGCCCTCTATGCTCTACTTCAACGCATCGAGCATATTTCAAGAATAAAAGTAATATCATCACACTAATCATAAACCATGGGCTTAGAGGGCTGGGTTCGGTGCCAGCAGGCGCACAACTCGGCGGATTGTAACTGCTTGTGAAATTTTGTTCGTCGTGGCAACTTCAAAATTTCAAGCCAGTTACAAAAAAACGACCTCGTGAGAACGAGGCCATTTTCCAAAAGTTTCTCTACCGCTTCTGCCACTGCGGCGCTCGACGCGCGCGCTTCAACCCCGGCTTCTTCCGTTCTTTCTTTCGAGGATCACGCGTCATGTATCCGATCTTGCGCAATGCGCGTCTGAAATTTTCATTAAGTGCGGTGAGTGCAAGCGCAATCCCGTGACGCGTTGCCTCCGCTTGCCCGCGCGTCCCTCCACCCGCAACCTTCACAGAAACATCAACCTTATCAAGCTGACCGACTTGTTCCAACGGCGATATAACAATCTGCTGAAATTCAAAATACGGAAAATATTTCGCTAACGGTTTCCCGTTTACCGTAATATCTCCTTTTCCATTTGGAAAAATATGCACCTGCGCGCTTGCATTTTTTCTTCCGCCAACGGCGCGATGGTATTTACGTGTTGTCATGCGGTTATAGTAAGTCGTTTCAACATTGTAGAGCGAAGTCGATTTTTTGGCAACATCCCGCCAACGACATGCTCAAAAAAACCGACAGGATCTTTCTCCCAAAAACTTCCCAACGTCTTATTTTTCAACCCACCCGGATATCCGCTAAAACGCCAGTATAATTTTGTCGTTGTTTTTGTTCCCGTCACACGCGCCTTTGAAAGATTTGTTACCTGCACCAATACGTCAGAAACAACGTTTGGACGATACGCGGGATCACGTTTTCCCATAAGCAACATTGCGACGTCGCTCGCAAGTCGTCCGATAATCTTCCCTGTTGCGTCAATGGTATATTTTTTGGTCATACAAATTCTATTTGAACAATTTCTGCCGCATCTCCGACGCGTCGTCCGATTTTTATAATCCGCGTATACCCTCCATTGCGGCTTGTATAACGAGGACCGAAAACTTCAAACATTTTTCGTACGGCATTCGGATGCGCGAGCATCGTCAATAACCGACGCCGTGCGGTGAGTGTCTGCGTTTTCGCGAGTGTCACGCAACGCTCAACAATCGGCTGCACCGCCTTTGCTTTCGCGCGAGTCGTCTTCACTTTTTCATACAGCACAACACTCGTCGCAAGGTTTCGAAGAAGCGCTTTGCGCGGACCTACTTTTCTATCAAGGGTAACTTTTTTCTTTTGATGTCGCATAAAAATTATTACTCTACTTCTTCCTTCTTTTTCTTTTCTTTCTTCTGTTCGTCATTTTCCACTTCAGTCTTTTCTTCTATTACTTCCGCTACTCCAGAAACAAGAACGGGTTCAGATTCTTTTTGTATATCCAAAGGAGCGTTCGCGAGTGAAGTAAGCAACGAAAAATGATCAATCAAAATTTTCGCTGATTGTTCAACCGCTTCTTGCCCGGAAATCGTCCCGTCCGTTTCAACAGTAAGCGTTAAACGATCGTAGTTCGTCATTTGTCCCACACGAACATGGTCCACACGGAAACCGACATTGCGAATCGGTGTATAAAGCGCATCAACCGCGAGAAGCCCGATTTCGGATACTCGATTTTCTCGAGATTCAATCGCATCGTACCCGCGTCCCCGTCCTACAATAAGTTCCATCTCAAATGCTGCGTCCTTATCCGTAAGCGTCGCCAAGTGTAATTTTGGATTCGCAATTTCCACTTGCGCATCTTTTTCAATATCTCCCGCAGTTACATTTTTCTCTCCACTCACCTTCAACATAAGACGCACCGGCTCATCGGAAAAAACCTTCAAACGAAGCTGCTTTAAATTCAAAAGAATTTCCACGACATCTTCCTTTACTCCCGGCAATGTTGAAAATTCATGCGAAGCGCCTTTAATCTTCGCGTCGGTCACTGCGGCGCCCGGAAGGGATGACAATAACACGCGACGCAGTGCGTTTCCAAGCGTCGTTCCAAAACCTGCTTCACACGGCTCAACAATCAACTGTCCTTCCGTCGGTTTCTTCCCGGCTTCAAAAAAAATTTTTGTTGGAAGATGCAATTGAGGCATAAAAAATATAAAAAATTATCGAGAATATAACTCAATAATAAGACGCATATTTAAACGTTCAGGGAGTTTTTCGACCGTTGGTGCACCGACCACCTTCCCAAACTGACCTTCTTTATCAAGTGATAACCACGCAGGGACTTCGCGTTTTTCAACTTCTTTCAAATTTACGAAACGGATTATATCATCGGTCGTTACTGCATATGAAGGACGATCAAGGCGATGATCATTCACCAATACATGTCCATGCACAATCGCTTGACGTGCTGCGTTACGCGTTTTTGTAAGACCAAGACGATACACAACATTATCCAATCGGCGTTCAAGGTACTGCGCTAAATACACGCTCGTATCACCCGTCTTTCGTACGGCGTTTGTGTAATACCGCTTAAATTGACGCTCTAAAATGCCATAAATATATTTTGCCTTCTGTTTCTCCAAAAGTTGCGTACCGTATTCCGTACGCTTTTGTCCACCCTTCGGTCCATGCACACCTGGCGGATAATTGCGACGCGTCACAGGACACTTTACTGTAGAGCAAAGTTTTTCACCAACGCGACGACAGAGTTTATGTTTTGGACCAAGTTTTCGAGCCATACGATGATTTCAAATTATACTCTTCGCACTTTCGGCGGCCGACATCCATTATGCGGAATCGGCGTCATATCTTGAATGGAAATGACAACCAGACCCTGTGTGTTTAATGCGCGTACTGCAGCTTCTCGACCAGAACCAATACCTTTAATACTTACTTCCACTTCTTGCAATCCATAGGGACGAATGCGTTGCGCCGCATCACGAACGACAATACCCGCGGCATATGCGGTAGACTTCTTCGGTCCTTTAAAACCGCATTTTCCTGCTGAAGACCACGCAAGCACATTTCCCTGTGTATCAGTAAAAGTTACAATGGTATTATTGTAGCTTGCTTGTATGTACGCACGTCCCTGCGGCACAGATCGATATTCTTTTTTAGGACCACGCGCAACTTTGGATTTCTCATCTTCCGTCGCTGGCGTTTCAGCCGTTCCCATTATTTTGTCTATTTCGTCAACCATATGCAAAAAATATTATGTTTTCTCTGACGCTGATTTTCTTCCGCTCCCTACGGTCTTTCGAACATTCCCTCTCCGTGTACGCGAATTCGTTTTCGTCCGTTGCCCACGTACCGGAAGCCCACGCTCATGCCGAATGCCTCGATAGGAATGAATCTCGCGCAGTCGCTTGATATTAGAAAGAATGTCGCGACGAAGATCTCCTTCCACACGATGACCTCGTACTGCCTCATTTAATTTCTGAATTTGATCCTCTTGCAAATCCTTCGCACGAATATTGCCATCAACACCCGCAGTAATAAGAATACTTTTTGCATTCGTCGGTCCAACACCATAAATATATCGAAGAGCAAATTCGATTTTCTTGTTCACGGGGAGATTGGTTCCTGCAATGCGCGCCATATAATATTATCCTTGTCGTTGTTTATGCTTTGGGTTTTTCTTACAAATCACAAAAAGATATCGCCCTCGTCGAGCAATCTTACATTCTTTACAAATCGGTTTTACGGATGATCGAACTTTCATTAGTAGCGATAAATAATACGACCCTTCGTCAGGTCGTACGGTGTCATTTGCACTTTTACTTTATCCCCAAGAAGTAAACGAATTCTGTTCATGCGCATTCTTCCTGCAAGATGACACAGAATCACATGCCCATTCACAAGACGAACACGAAATGAGGTAGCGGGCAATAGCTCCGTAACCTCACCGTCCATATCAAGAAAATCCTTGCCTCCAACTGACTGTTTATTGTCCACTTTTTTGCTAAGGTAAAAGAAAATTTACTACCCCAGATAATCGTTTTGGAGTAGCAATTTTATTTTTCTTGGTTTCTTCTTCTAAATGAGTTTTCCACTTACAATGTATTGTAAATAAGAATGAAAATAATGTCAAATAGGGGTATTCATAGCCCCATGATAACTTCAGCAATTTTCTTAGAATCATGGCGGAATATACTGCGAGTAATTCTGTCAGCTGCGTGTTGTGCAACCGGTGTAGGATCCAAAAGAGGCATCCCAATGATCCGCGAATCCTTCACTAATGACGCGGTGGGATGTATGGGGTCACCAATGTTTTTCATTGTAGATGGCAAAGGACTTGTATTATATATAATGTGATCAAAAATATCTTTACCAAGCACCATAGAAAGACGCTGCAAGAAATCATCGAGCGTAAAATGATCGGTATGTCCGTTCTGCGTCATACAGTTCGCGATATACACTTTTTTCGCTTTTGAAGCGCGTAATGTCTCCGGCATGTCAGACACCAACAACGATGGCATAATGCTCGAGAAAAAATTTCCCGACCCAATAATAATCATATCTGCTTCCATTATTGCCACGCGCGCCTCCGGAAGTAATGACGAAGCGGGAGTAAGGCGCAACTGTTGCAACGATGTTACGATCTCTTTCGATGTCGTAATATGTTCTTCACCAGAAAGAACACGTCCGTCTTTCAAATACGCGTGCAACATTGTCGGCTGGAGAGTTACCGGAAGAACTCTTCCGCGCACACTAAGCATTGTCCCCACGATAGAAAGCGACTGCACAAAATCGTGCGTCCTCTGAAATACCGATGCAATCAGAAGATTACCAATAGGATGACCGGCAAAAGATCCGTCGTGGAAACGCTCATGCATATACGATGCAAGAACGTTCGAAGAGTCCGCGAGCGCCACGAGACACTGCCGCGCATCTCCCGGTGGAATCATGTTGTACTCTACCCGAAGAATTCCCGACGATCCCCCGTCGTCTGCAGTCGTAAGAATTGCGCAACAATCAACGGGATATTCTTTCAATCCACGCAAAACGGCGGCAGTACCCGTTCCGCCACCGATGACAACAATTTTCTTCATGCTCGTTGCATTCATTCTACCGTTGATAGATCTTTTGTCGCATCATCAAGAAAATCACGTGCATCATCCATGGTAAGAGATTTCACCACTTGCTTCCATGCTACGCGCTCATTTTTTATAATTTGCAATCGTTGCGCTTTCGTTCGCGCGTTATTGAATTTCTGTTTATTGAGTTCCGATACCACAATGAACTGGATACCTGCGCGCCCGTCAATCGTGTCATGCTCTTTCAGAAAATCCTCGACACGTTCGTTTAAATCATAGAAACGAAACTTTACAAGGGTGTAAACTTTTTGCTGAAGCGATGCAAGACATGCGAGGCGATCCTTTCGCACCTTTTTCACTTCGCATGATTTTCTTTCAGCTGCACGATCGTCGGGAAGTCCAATAACCTCGCGCGCGCACGCTGTTCGTTCATCGCCAACCGGATTTTCCCAACACGATTGCAGATCCTTGTATCGCGCGACACAGTCTCCTTGTGCTTTTTTCGCACGAACTGCTCGACACTCCTCCGGCAAATATTGTTTTGCGTATTCGGCGACAAGATCCTGCTGCGAAAGTCCAAGACGACACTCCACACGCTGTTTTAAAAGAGGCAACGTATAACAAAAATGCGTACGCAGCGGAGGCAATACAACCTTTTTTTCTGGAACCGTTCCCCCACCCCCCGCGCCCGCGGCAAAAACAAAAACGGGGAGCATGAGCCCGATGGAAAACAAAAGAAGTTTTTTCATAAAATAACCATTTTTAGCGCTTAAACAATGTGCGTGCGGCATCCCACAGCATAGCATCGTTCTGCGTTTCTTTCAACCAGTACCAATACTCCACGCCCCACAAATACTGTTCAGAAATTCCCGTGCGTCGAGCAAAATCCACGTTGGCAAAAAATTGTTTTACATCAAGTGACTTTTTATACTCACCGGGTGCGAGTGCAAGCAACCCATCCGGCGCCCATGGCTCCGCTTGTAACTCCGCGCCGATCATATGGTCAATGGATTTACCAACGAGTAATGCTTTCCATCGATAAAATACCGGTGGAAAAATGTACGTGTATCGCCAGTAACCGATGGACTTATTCCAGACTACACGATACATGGTCGTGCCAAGATAATCGCCAAACGGCGCGGGCTTCCGCCATGTGGAAAGTTCACCGGAATCCGTGACGAGAATTTGACGAGCATCAAGACTGCGTACGAGTGCAACTTCTTTTGCAAATGATTCTTTCGTGCCTTTCGGACACTCGCCGAAAAGCGAAAGGAAATATTCATTCTCCACCTGCCACATCGCGATCAATGTATTCTTTTTATATCGCTCAACAACTGCGGTAATAAAAGCAGACAATTTTTGTTCAGCGACATCTCCTTCTTCGTTTTTCAGCCAAGACGGATCATGGCACTCGGGCCAACGAGGCAAACGACGCCCTACCGCAAGAATAATGCGCACATTACGTTTCGTTGCTTCGGCGACCTGCCAATCGAGAGCAGTAAAATCATATTTCCCCTGCTCGCGTTCAATTTCATTCCAATAGGCGGAGAGTCGCACTGCGCGCACGCCCAGATCATCAAACATCGCGAGATACGCCTGTTTCCAATCCAGTCCAAGATACTGCGCCTGCGCTTTTGAAAACGTCACGCCCCACGTCGGCTCACGGCCGTTACTGTAATCATTGTTCGCGAGCGA
>JAUSHC010000037.1 GCA_030648795.1 bacterium
CAGGCTCTGTTTCATTAAAAATGTCCTCAACACCTTCGTGTTTTTGTTCGAACATATGTATTAAAATAGTGATTAATGCACATACTCCTCTCTATGATGTATTCTACCGCACAATGCCTCTGGGAACAAACGAACCGATCGATTATTTACAACAAAATTTTAATTGATACATTCCGCTACCGACACTCGTAGCTTTTGCCGCGTAGGTTCCACTACTCAAGCCACCGCTAAGAAAAGTCATATTAAAAGCATTATGCCCTCCGCTGCCTTGGTGGTCGGTAATCATACCTGTCTCGGTAAACCCAGCGGGGCATGCACCCGTGCTTGTAGCATCCCCGTACTTTATACTCGAAATAATACAATAATTTCCTTTCGGCCAGCCCGTTGCAGCTTCTATGATATGTGTTCCAACGCGTATATCGCCATTGACATCCAACTTCGCCTTCGGATCCGTTGTCCCGATGCCAACGTTACCGGAGTTTGCTATATAAATCCGATCCGTACCTGCTGTCTGAAGCCCCAAGGCCCACGATTGCGTATTAATAAAAGCTCTGCCACCATCACCACCAAAATCAATATTCGATTGACTGTTACCAAGTCGAGCGGCATTATCAGTTCCGCTCGCTAAAACTTCCAATTTTGAAGTCGGCCCTGTCGTCCCAATACCGACGTTGCCGGTATTACCAACAAAGAATCCTATCTGACCATCAGATTTGTTAACCCTAAAATCTGTATACGTTCCCACTGCGGGAAGATTTATTCTCGCTGTACCTGTAACATCCAGTTTAAATAAAGGGTTTGTCCCGATACCGACATTGCCATCTGTTGTGATTACAAATCGGTTAAAATTATTATTCCAAAATCGCAATTGGTCAGTTGCGTCATCCTGATACACCGCCCAATAAGGGCTCTCGGCGCTCTGAATATCAATTTCTGCATTCCCCGATGCGGTTTTCACATGTAATTGCTTATTCGGACTTGCCGTTCCGATACCAACGTTGCCACCATTGTAGTACACACTCGTATCCGATGTCGTCCATTGGCTTGCCGACGCACTCGCAACACCACCACTCGGCCATGCATTCTTACAATCATTATTGATACATACATTCCCATTTCTCGTCACGCGAAAAACTTCCCGTTCCGGACTAGTATCGCCAAGCACTCGCAACACCGACGTATCTCCTTCACCGGTGCCTTTACCAATAAGTAACGCGGGAGTTTCGCCATTAAAATATATTTTTGCATCCCCCGCAACGGTTAATTTTTTATCCGGAATCATCGTTCCAATGCCGACATTCCCGTTATCTTGAATAGTCATCAACACACCGGTTGTTCCTGTATTAAACGTGCTAGTAGCAGCCGATTCTTGTGCTCTCCCAAAATGAAGTTTCCATCCTGAATTATCGCCAAACCTAATGACACCTGCGTCCGGAGTGCTTGTAGTTCCATCGAATGCTATGCCAGATGCGGGTCCGCCGATATCGAGCTGATATGCGGGATTCGTCGTCCCAATCCCAACGTTACCAGTCCCTGCCTGGATCACGAACGCCGGACTAGTGATTGTATTATTCTCTACAATCCCGAAAAATCCTCCATGTCCATGTCCACCGTACACATCCCATGTTAGATTGTTAAAACCAGAAAAAATAAGATGGCGATTATTGTCATTAGTTATGTTCGTTGACGTAATGCTCCCCTGAATATTCGCCGTTCCTGGAATCGTCACATTCCCAGTAAATGTCCCACTACCACTCAACGGACTTAAAATAACATTCCCCTCGGTTGGGCTGAACGTCGGGTTCGTCACCGTGCCGGGCGGTACCGTAAAAGCGGAAACAACAAGAAGCCCTACTGAAAAAAATGTAATACCGGCAACCACGACAAATCCAGCATATTTTGTGAGTGAGGTAAAAAGTCGTCGTTGCATAGTGCGTGGGTTACATTATATGAATTATATCACGGTTTCCAAAGAGTCGTCATATTTCCTTGTACCGTCCCAAAATCAATCCACCCCGTTTGCGAACTCCACGCTTGCCCTGAAAATTTTCCTGTTTGAATTTTGACTCCTCCCCTTGTAGGATTCATAAGAATTGTCCCAAGGAGACTATTCCCTTGCGCAGTCCCTACGACCGCGCCGCTCGACTCAACGCGCGCACCACTCATATCAATCCACCCAAAATTGGTATTCCATGCAAAGCCAGCCAAATTATTTTGAACATCGATACTCACGCCCGCTGTTTGCGTTTTCATGACAATCCATCCGATATTCGGGCTCCACGCACTTCCTTGCACCGGATACAGTATATTGGTGTCACACTCGTCATAAATCCCGTTATCATTCACATCCCGTCCGTTGTTGAAAACCGAAGGACACGAATCTTCATTCGCACATTTGCCATCGTGATCAGCGTCATTCTTGTCGTCACGCGGACAGAGGTCACACAGGTCCCCTACGCCATCGCGGTCACTATCGAGTTGATCCTTGTTGTAGGTGGTGGGACAGTTATCGGATCGCGCCGGAATGCTGTCTCCATCAGGATCGGCAGTGGAGTCGGAGGGAAGTGTTGTGCAAAGCGTGCCTGCCCAATCGCGAGGATTGTGGATCTCTCTTGTCCAAGCATCGGGAATATGTGACTGTCCTTCGTAGGTTGTGGTGAGGGTATAGGTAGGATCTCCGTTCAATTCGCTGTATCGATAGGCAAAAACATATGCCTCGAGCGGGCAAGCCATCGTCGCTTTCCGTGCGTCCCAACACGTTTCGGGATCATAGGGGGCTTCACAACCGATGAAGTGTTTCCATTGCCATGTCTTCTTGGTCGGATCACTCGGATCGGGAAGAAGCTCCGGACGACCACTATCTGTTGGAAGAGTGGATCCGAGTGCTTGTCCAAGGGTTTGCTGCCACGACGGCCAAGTGGAGAAGGAAACTTTGGGGATGTAGGTACCGGAAGCAAGCTTCGGAAGATAATTGCCGCACTTTTCTCCTTGGCTGCACTGCGTGTCATCACTGCAAAGCTGGGTGCGCGTGAAGCTGCAGCGCTTCGTGGCTTTGTAGCTATCGATAAATCGCTTAAGAGACGTGAGCTCGCCATGACGACGGACATCACGGCGGAGTTTGGCAGCATCGTCATCGGAAAGTTTCGGTGTTGTTGTTGGAAACTTCCAGTTGGCAAGGATTTGATCAAAGACAGCGGATCCGCCCGTACTTGCTCCTTCGGCAACGGCGAGGAGGTAAATGTTCGTGTAGTTGGAGGTGGTGGTGCCATTAATCACTTTGTTTGCCGCATTTACGTAGACGGTATTCCCATCACGAATACCATCATAGCCGTCAACAACGATGGGGGTGGGAGTGCCGCACTTGAGAAACGCTTTGGTTGCTCCCTTACATTGGTCACGATACCAATCCGCCGCAGAGAGACCATCTGGGTTCTTGAATACACGAATACCCAGCGCATCCCGAGCGGGAACTTCCGCTACGACAAGAGACATGATAAAGAAGAGGCTCGAGACGAGGAGGGTGGGATAGAGGAGGAGGCGCTTCATTATTTACAGTCTCAAATTACTCGTTCACGGGAAGAAGAAAATCCTCTAAGAAATTACTTTCGCCTTGTGCGCGCGGTACTGCAATCGGCGGCCATTGCAATTCCGGAAGATCATCCGCTCGCCCCGGGCTACCCGCATCGCGACAATAGGAAAGCTCCATGTGCGTATTCGGATCCGTCCACGGAAATTGCGCAAGCGATGGCCATGGGTTCTCGCAGATAAATGAAACAACGCGCAAGGTCTTTGTTGCCTTGCCTTCCTCTGGCCGCCCGGAAACTTCTGCTGTCACTTCCGCCTCACCATTCTTCACCAAGCTCGTTGCATTTATTTCCTTCCCCGTCGTTCCGGAAAGCGTTATTGTTTGATCACTAATATTTTTCGACCATGCAACCGATTCTATGGTAAGTTCCTGCGTCGGCTTGCTCTTGTCATATGCTTTCGCTGTATACGTGTGTTGATTCTTTTCGGCATTCGACTGGTCACCAGGACAATTATTGCCCCCGCACGTAAAGCGATCAAGATTTTCAATCGTCCTTTGAAGCTCATTGGTAACAGGTGGGATCACCGAGATTGTTGCATGATCAATCGCACACAATGTTGGTTTTGTAACAAAGAAATAAGAATGTATACCCGCAAGCGCCACGCCATAGATGTTGCGTATTTTATCCGTATTCGATTGTGTTACTGCGCCAAACGCATCACCATTGACTTCCAAGCGATAGACAGCGGGAAGAACAGGAGTTGTCATAACGAGTCTTGTCTTTGGAAAAAACGTCACAATGGTTTTCCCATCAACAGTCTTTCCGTCAACCGACCCCACTACAGACGTAAAATTATATTCCGTGGTACTCCCCTGATTCAATGCCGCCTTCGACAATCGCACATTTCCAGAAAGCGTTGCGGGGTCCATCGGTTGATCAAAAGTTATAGAAAGCGCAGCATTGGGACAAGCGTCTTTCCTAATGTCTCGAGACTGCAACTGCGCGAGTGTTGATACGAGTGCTGACGGATCCACTGCGGTGATTTTCGGACGAATGCCGCAACACGTATTATTCGCAACGCCGCATATATCCGGAAGTGTTTGCGAAGGAGTGCATGAAATAACCGCACCGCTCTCATTACCAAGCGAGAACGCATTGCACTGACTGTCGTTGCCAAACCCGCACACTACCTTCAAAGCTCCCTTCCCCTCTTTGCCGCCTGTACCTGCTTGCACATCAGTGACGTCCTCTGTTTTTCCCTGCTCGACGCCAACTGAAATAATCTGCTGTTCCGGATCGATGTTATTGTCCGGACCTTGTGGGGCAGCGGGAAGAAGGTTAAGTAACGGCAAGAAAAGTTTTCCGACACTCTCTTTTGAACTCGTCCAATTCCAACTATACGAAAGAGGATCAAGACGCTGCCCTTCCGCGGGACTACACGCATCCGGCGCACCAAAAGGAACGCTTGAATACATCGTCTTTTCTCCCGTCACGTACGACGTATAACTCGCGGGTTCAACGGATACATCAGCGAGTGCGCACGTTGCTGGCGCTTTCTTTGTGGTAAATTTCCAAGAATAATATTGCTCGCCGTTGGTAGAGGGATATGAGAATGCATTTGAACCCGGCTCCAAATTTTTCCCCTCTACTATTCCCGCCCCTTTTATTCCATTCACCTTCACCAACACCCGATACGCCGTATTCGCAATCAACCCTCCCTGCGGATAAAAACGGAGAATGTGTGTTGTGGGGTTGTAGGTGTATGTGCGAATGGGAATTGCCGGATTTAGTAATTTATCTGCCGTACACTCCGTCACCGTTGTTACTGTTGCGTTCGCGATCGCAGCCGCAGCTATGCTCACCGCTTGCGCCGCTTCTCCTGCGAGTTTTGCTGCAGCCCCTGCAGCACGCGCAGAAAATCTTGGTGCTGCTGCAGCGCCCTCTGCTGCAATCGCTTGCGTCTCTACTGCCGTTACTTTTTGAGCGACGATAATTTCCTGCGCTTGTTGCAGCGGGGTTTTTTTATCTCCGAGCGCTGTCATGAGTTGCGCGACTGCCGTTTTTGCTGAAAGTGCAGACGTTGCGGCTTTCCGTGCTGCAATTGCCGCAGTCGATGCCGCATCAATTTGCACCGCTGGAATATTCGTTGGAGAATCTATATCATCAAGGTCGAACGCCGCAGTTCCCTTTTGTATGGCAGCATCTCCATCAGTTTTTGTCGCAACGCTCTGGGTTTCAACGGTTGTTTTAAGAGTCGCAATAACCCCACTCAGCGGCTGACATGCATAAAGTTTTACCGCACTAACAGATCCGTCAGGATCTCTGTAAGAAACCGGCAATGAAAATTGTACGCCAACTTCAGCGTTGCTGCATGCCGCGCCGCAATCAGGCCACTTCGCGATGACCGTCGGTTCAGCAAAACGAATCGTTAATTTTCCTTCATCTTTCTCTTTATCCGTATACGTAATTGTCAAATCAGTCTTGCTCTTTGCTTTGGCAGTAATATCAATTGGCGTCGTCGTTTCTGCAGACGCGTTCAAACCTGATCGCGCGGTTGTCTGTCCTTGGTTTGCTGGTGCAACGGTTGCCTTCGCTGGAACTGCGGATGTCCACTGCCACACATATCCCGTATCATCAAGAAGATTGCACTTCGGCCCAACTAAAAGCCCAGAAAAATCTTGCGTTGCATTTGGCGCGGTAATCGTTGCCGCTCCCGGAGATACCAATACTTTGTCAACGGAACATGTATCGTTTGCGCCTCGTGTCAAAAACGTCCACGCATAATCATCGCCTGGCGTTCCATCACGATTACCATCAAGAAGCGCTCCATCTTTCCCGGCAATCTCTCCGATAGAACCTTTAAGCGTTACACGATACCATGTCCCCGCTTTCAGTGGCGTTATTTTTGGTTTATACACCGCGCCCTCGCCAAACTCGTCGTGTGCGAGCCACTTTACCCACGTAAGCCCAACGGGTGTTTTACAATTATCCAAAACGAGACTTCCTCCACCATTACATTCTGTCAAAACAACATTTTTAATATTGTCGTTTCCGTCTTTTGCTACGAGTGTAGGATCGTGCATATCCATGGTAAATCGCACAGCAATCTGCGCTTCTTTGCATGCGTCTTTCGTATCTTTATACGGCGATGGGCTTTGCGAGTCTGTTGCACATGTTACGTCCTCGATCACGTGCGGCATCGTGTCTTGGCAAATGCCATCCAAAAGTTGCAATGTCGGAGCGCACGAATTGCTCCCCGGGCAGAGCGGCTGCCCTAAATTTCCGCACGTGCCATTACCACCTCCGATATTCCCTCCTCCGCCCGTACCAGTGCCGTCATCCCCTGGCGTTGCACCGGTTGTAAATTTCCACGCAAACGTACACGCGGCTGCCGCCTCCGTGCAGGTGCCGGCTGTACGACACGAGCCATCGCCACAGCATTGATCACCCGAGCCACATCGAACGCCGCTCCGACAATCCTGAACAGTGAACGGAAGTTTATTTGAATTTGTACCAGCACTATCAACAAGTTGCGCAAGTCCCGTTGTTGCGCCAATAGGAACTTGACTCATCACCGATTGATCGCTCCATGAAACAATACCACCTGTTTTCCCGTTATAAACCACCTTCCCGTTTTTTGCGTCATTCGTACCAAAATGATCTCCACTCACTTCAACTTTAAGTCCGGCGGGGCCATTATCCGGATCAAGGCGACAAATACCAGGAAGAGCGCTTCCTACTTTTACTTTGAATTTTACGGGATCCGAATTTTCACTCCCCAAAGATACGTACACATCATACTCATTTTTCGCTACATCAGTATTCAGAGGATCCTTGTCTACGGGAACATTCGGCACTTTCACGGTCACCGATTCTGGCGTCCAAAAATCTCCCCCTAAACACGCACTCGGAAAATCAATCGATCCCGCTATCTTTGTCGTTCCTTTTTCAAAATAGACTACACCCTGTGTCGTGCCAAAATTTCTCCCACTCAAGGTCACATACGTATCAATAGGTCCCCCATCAAAGGGGATGATTGCGGAAATGATCGGCTTCGTTATTTCTTTTACGGTGAACAGTACGGAGTTGGATGATGCGCTTCCATTCGTCATGGTAACATCAACGATTCCGGGTGAAAGTTTCGGAACAGTCACGCCCGATATGCTCTTTCCATCTGCAGAAACGACCGGCGTTCCACCAGGAGCAGCAACACCGATTTTCAATCCCCATCCTGCGGTATTCAAATCCACTCCTTGCACCACCACCGGTTTACCAAATTCATCTTCGGTCGGAGTGATACTGCATAATCCCGGACGACTCGTAGTGCTTGGAGTGAACGTGAACGTCTTACCATTCGTATTCACGGTATTGTCCCAATAGTGATTACTGCTGCCTTCCGTAACTTTTATCGGTCCCGGAACCGTTAATCCCGCCGGTACGGCAACAATGATACGATCGTCTTCCCATGTAACAACGCCAGCGCCAGAACAATTCGACGGAAGCGGTCCTGATACCGTTGTCGTACCATTCACGTTCGCCTGAAGGAAAAGCACCTCGCCCGGTGTTGTGCCAAACGCTTGTCCCGTGATCGTGACAAGCGCTCCTGCTTTTCCGTCAAGTGGAAAGACATTATCGATACGCGGTAACGTAACACATTTCCCGTCCTGACACGCACCCCCTGCGCACTCGGCATTCGTCGTGCATGCAGCGCCGTCTTGCTTCGCTGCCGGCGGAGGTGTTGTACCTGTTTCTGTCCCAGTGCCAGTCCCCGCCCCCGTCCCATCAGTACCGGTGCCTGTCCCAGTTCCAGTACCTGCGCCGACAGCGGGACATGCACCACAATCTCCGCCAGTTGGCGGGCCGCAATCAATGCCGGTTTCATTCACCAATGGAGAAACTAAATCCGTATTCCATTTTTTATCAAAACAATGCGCTGCACGAATTTTTACTTTCGTAGAAACGACATCACCGATATTCGAATCAATATCAAACGCTTGCCCGGTGATCGTATACTCTGTTGGTCCAGCTGTCTTGCCAATAGTGCTCCATGGATTAATGCTACTTCCTTGCCATGGGGATTCATTCGTTGATTTTATTCCTGCGCCCGGCATCATCGTTGTCGACTTGTTGTCTCCGTCAGTAATAGTCACGTACGACACACCATTATTATCTTTTGCCGTAAAATCAATGGGTATCTCTGCGTTCGCGCTCACAAATCCGTCAACCGCAGTCGGAAGATTTATGCTGATAACCGGTTTATCATCGTCAATTTCCGTGCCACTTGTAAATGTATCTTTACACGTATTTGTTCGACTAAATCCGCTTCCACATTGAAGAGATTTTGCTCCTGTGGCTACAGTACTTTTTATTCCCGTCTTTGCTTCAACAACATATTTTGTTGATTCATCAAAACATTTTTGCGTTTTTGTGAGGTCAGCAGGGAAGCAAAGGGTTTTTGGTGTGAATGTTACTAGTTGCCCATTCACCGAAAGGTCCCCTTCGACAACGGCACTTGGATCCGCGTCTTTTGTGACGGTAATCGTCCCCGGCACCACGGTTGTTGCATCCACATCGCGCGTAAAGTTCAGACGCACCACAATCTCCCGAATGAGCACGACGCTATTCGGCTGCACAGATTCCACGGTGAATGAATTCGAACGCGTAAGTTCGCCGGAGTCGATCCCCACACCACTACTTCCATCATCCGTTATCGTACCGCTGGAAGACGCTGAAAGAATACTACTGATAATAAAACTCACAATACCAAACGCCGCAAGAATAAGTACAAGCCCAATAACCGCGTTCGTTAAAATCTTTTTCGCTTTCTCAATCTTCTCCTCATTCCCTGCCGCGGTCATCCACATGAACCCCGCGTAGAGGATAAGTACAATTGCGATCGTCCCTAGAAGTCCCAAGAAAATGCGGATGATATTCCCAATCGTAATTCGAATGTCCGTTGTCGCAAGACCGGAACCGGAGTTTTGAAACGTCGAAAGCCCGGCGAGATCGTTCGTCTGGGCGAACGCGGGAAGCACGACAAAGAAGCAAAGAAACAAGGAAACAATAAAAAGTGAAACAAAATTCTTCGTTTTGCGTTTTTCGTTTTGCGTTTTTCGTTTCTTATACAATATCTTCATGTTTCACGATTCACGGTAACTTACACGATGGTGCTTGTTTCGTCGGATTACATGTGAGCCCCGCACACGGGAAATAACAGTTCTGGAATCCGTCTTTGACGCCCGCAGTGATTGTCGGCGTGTACGCGGTATTTTTTACAAATTGATCGTGTTTGATAATCCCGATAGTCTTAATAATCTTCCCATCCGCATTCTTAATATCCTCTTTTTCTGTCGAATAATTTATTGCAGGTTCAAGAAGAACGTTTGGCGCTTGAAACGTTGAAAACAAAAGCGGCTTTGAGAATGTTACGCGTAATGACTGATCGAGAAGAATGTTGCCCTTTCCTGGCTCCGGAGTAAGCGCTTCAATTTTCGGCGGCGTTAAATCAATTGTATCGTTCGTGTTAAACACCCACATAAAATCATCTTTATCCGAAGTATTTATTGATTTGTATGGCCCTCCTGTATAATCTGCATAATTGAACTCCTGCCCCTTTCCATCTGCGGTTCCATTACCATTTCCATCCAAGGAATTACCTGCAAGATCAACAACACCGTTATACATCGCAGCAGTAAAAGGAGCATCATCCGGATTATCATCAGTTAATGATGCCGAAGGAACGTGCACGGTAATCGTGTCATTTTCCGGGAGACAATAGACCTTTCCGCCGCAAGAGTTCTCGCCACATTCCAAGTCGGTTACAAATTCAATCGTTTGATATTGATTCGCGATCGCAACTTCTCCTTTCACCGTAGAAGACTTGTTCGGCGGAGGATTTTGTCTTATCACTATAATTTTTGATTTATTTTCCGCAACAACTCCAGATACAATTCCCGCAACCGTTGTCGGATCAACCGCCTCGCTAAAATTCACTTGCACAACAACATTCCGAGCGTACTTATACTTATCTTCGTTCGTTTGAGGTGGTAATGGAATAACACTTGTAATGGTCGGCGGTGTCGAATCAATAATGGTTGATACCTCAAACTGCCACTCATAAGGTTTCCCAAGACGCCCAAACGCTGCATCGCCATTTGCTTTTTTGATTCCTTCATCAAGACGCATCGTATACGATATGGGTTCAGACGGACTCCCCAAAAATGCCTGCGGCGCGAACACAAATATCTTGCCATCCGGCGTTGCAGCTGCCTTCATATTCGTCACAAGATTTTGCAAATTATCCCATGTCGCTTCCCGTTCACTTGCAGTTTTCCCAACAAGATTGATTGATTTCTGTAGCTTAATTGTTTCTGGAATAATAACGTCATCAGAAATTTTCTGAAGTTTATCCGCATCGGTGTCATTGTCGACAACCGTCGTTCCTTTATCATTAATAATCGTAGCAACCCGCATCGGCTCTTTGAATGTCACAATGATTTTTGTATCGCGCGAAATGCATCCTGCTGTGCTTGGCGGCGTTCCCGTACAATGCGCATCGCGTGGCGGGTAATGATCCTTCACAATGCCACCACCCAAACTTCCACTACCAGTGTTAACGTCCCGACCCCCACCATCATCGGTGATCGTTCCGCCAGAAGACGCGGAAAGAAGACTGCTGATAATAAATGAGGTGATCGCGTATGCCGAAAGAATAATCGCAAGTCCAATGACTGCGTTCGTTAAAATCTTTTTCGCTTTCTCAATCTTCTCCTCATTCCCTGCGGCGGTCATCCACATGAACCCCGCATAGAGGATAAGCACGATTGCGATCGTCCCTAGAAGTCCCAAGAAAATACGAATGATATTGCCGATCAAAACACGAAAGTCAGTTGTGGCAAGACCGGAACCGGAGTTTTCAAAATTTTGCAGCCCGGCGATATCAGACTGCTGTGCAGCGACAGGACGTAGTACAAACAATAAAAAAAGAACAAAGAATACAAGGCAGAAAACAGCTTTTACGTTTCTGTTCACGGCTTTTTTTCCTTTGTTCTCTCTTTGTTGTCCGCTCATGTTTTGTTTTTTAGAAACGCGCAGGACGTTTCGGTTTTTCTTCCTCTCGCAGTCGCCCCGTTTTTTTCATGTACTCGTATTTTGCGGTAAGGCGTTTCTTGCGCAAGGTTGCTTTACGGTGATCTTCGCGCGTTTCCGGTGACTTAAAAAATCGAATCTTTCGCGCCTGCAAAATCTTTCCAGACAAAAGCATACGGCGATTGAATCGTCTTAAAAGTCCTTCAAATGTTTCTCCACGTTTTCGTTTCACTTCGCTCATAGCATAGCACCTCCTTTTTTCCCAAGTTTCTTCTGTAACTCTCCTATTACTTTATCATAGGGAACGATCTCCTGCATTCCTCCTTCCATCTCCCGAAGAATCACTGTTTCGTCCAACACTTCTTTTTGTCCAATAATAACGGTAATGAGTGCGTTTGCGCGATTGGCAATTTCAAGCTGACTCTTTAGACCATCTTTCGAAAGACTCCCACGTACCACAAGTCCAACCGTTCGCATCTCTTCCAAAAGTTTGAGTGCACGCTCTCGTCCCGCATCTCCAAGTTGCGCGACAAATACCTCAACACGATTGTTTATGGGAGGCGTAATACCACGAATTTTTAATTCTCCCACAATGCGTTCGATACCGATGCCAAATCCCACCGCCGGCGCGCTTCGTCCACCCAACATCCCCACAAGCTCATCATAGCGTCCACCGCCTCCAAGCGCGATACGTGTTTCACCTTCTCCCGTCGTCCGTGTGGTATACAATTCAAAAACCGTCTTCGTGTAATAATCAAGTCCTCGTACAAGATGCGTACTTAACGTATACGGCACTCCTCCCGCATCACAATATTCAAGCACCTTAATAAAATGCTGTTTGCATCCATCGCACAACCAATCGACAATTTGCGGCGCTCCTTCTTTAAACGGTTGGCATGTCGGCTCTTTACAATCCAGCAAGCGTAATGGATTCTTTGCGAGTCGTCGCTGACAATTTTCACAAAGATGTTTTCTCCGCGCCCGATAAAATGCAATGAGTGCTTCACGAAACGGCGGACGACAGGTCATACAACCGATGGAGTTCACTTCGGCAGTTACCGTGATACCCAATATACGAAAAAAGCGAAGCGCGAGAATCATTGCCTCCGCATCGAGCACGGGATGCTGATCGCCGATCACCTCTATCCCCCATTGATGATGCTCGCGGAATCGACCTGCCTGCGGTCGTTCATAACGAAAGAGTGACCCGATCGTATACAAACGAACCGGTTGCGGCTGATTCAAAAAACCATGCTCAATATACGCACGTACCATGCTTGCCGTAAACTCCGGACGCAACGCAACAGTCTCACCTCCTTGATCCACAAAAGAAAACAGTTCCTTCTCAACGATGTCTGTTTCTTTGCCAACAGCGCGAATGAACAATCGAACATCTTCAAGGTGCGGCGGATCCAATCGTTCAAATCCCGCTTCACGGCTCACCTGTCGAGCAGTTGTTTCAACCCAATCCCAAAGCATCCCGTCCTGTGGAAGAAGGTCTTTCATACCACGCAAAAGACGCGGGGGTTCTTTACCCTTTACTATCGGCGTAACAACGGGGTCTACGCCAACCGCTTCTTCTTTTTTATTTTCCGACTTTTCCTTCATCCATTTCATAAATTATATGAGGGGGGCGTAAATCGCGTTATTCGATTAAACGGCCATCCGCGAAACAAGGTTCTACCGATAATGAGCGAACGCTTTACCGACCCAAATGAACGTGAATCGAGACTCGCGCTCCGATTGTCACCCATTACAAAATATTCGTCCGCTCCAAGCGTTATTGATGTCATACCTGTCCGCGACGGAACACTATCGATATACGGTTCTTCCAATACACGACCGTCCGGATACACAGTGTTGAAAATAGTGACACGACCATTATCGAAGTTGACGGTATCTCCCGGCAATCCAATAATACGCTTGATGAAAAACTGGCGCTGATCACGCGGATAACGGAACACCACAATTTCACCACGCGTTGGATCTCCAAATGGAAAAACCATATCGGTAAACGGCACACGAATACCATAGCTAATTTCATCAATGATAAGGTATTCGTGATCAAAAAAATTCGGTTCCATCGAAGCGCCGCGGACGTAAAACGGTTGAAAAAGAAAATAGCGGATGGGAACGATAATGGCAAGTGAAAGAATGACTACCTTCGCCAATTCCCAAAAAAAATCGCCGACAGCTTTCAACCATGATCCCTTCTCTTCTTCATATTGTTCTTCGGGTACTGTTTGTTTTGACATACGTAGTGATTCTGGTGGATGATGCTGGATTCCCACCGCCTATGGCGGGGTCCCGCCGACAATTAAATGTATAGCAGTGGCGGGAGAACTAGGGACCTTTGCAATGTGAATGCAACGCTCCCCGCCGAAAGCCCGTCGCGGGCATTCAGGCGGGCCCGCCACACTGCGTCGCGCTGTGGGCGAGTAATTCACCCACCCAACTTTTGGATGATCATGGATGATGCTGGATTCGAACCAGCGACCTTTGCAATGTGAATGCAACGCTCTAACCAGCTGAGCTAATCATCCAAAATTTGGGCGACACGGCTGAGCTACGAGCCCATTACTATTATTTATTCGCTCCCCGCCGAAAGCCCGTCGCGGGCATTCAGGCGGGCCCGCCATACTGCAGGGCTGTAGGCGGGTAACCAGCTGAGCTAATCATCCAAAATTTAGACGGGCAAGGCTCCGCTCGGCGCGCAGAGAATCGAATCCAAGTGCTCCTTCGTATTATATAATATATGGTTTTTATACTATAACAGAAAGAAGATCTTCCCGCAAGAACAAAAATAGGCTATACTTTGGCAACACTTGTCAAGAGTAATGAACATGGAAATTGATTTTCTCGAAAAAGATAAAAAACAACCGCCGCGCGAACCGTCATGGAAAGGATTCGTTCTTCTCCTTCTGCTCACCATAACGGTTCTTTTTGCATTTGGCGGCGTTCTTGTCATGAGTCGTCTGGCGAAAAAAGATGGTGGAACGATTCTTACGCGCTTAAGTCGATTGCTTCGGGCAGGCGACCGCCCTATTGTCGGAGAGCAAGAAGATCGTATCAATATACTTCTTTTTGGTGTAGGCGGAGAGGGACATGATGGAGGATTTCTCACGGATAGCATCATCCTCGCTTCATTTAAACCATCAACAGGCAACGCCGCACTCCTCTCTCTTCCGCGCGACCTCGCCATCCCATTTCCGGATGGCACGTGGAGAAAAATCAATTCCGTAGACGCCTATGCGGAAAGCGCTGATCCTGGAAACGGTGGAGAAACGGCAAGAACTTCGATAGAAAAACTTTTGCACATAACAATACCCTACTACGTACGTATCGACTTTCAAGGATTTATACAACTTCTGGATGACATCGGCGGAGTTACCGTTACCGTAGAAAATCGACTGGAAGATCCATGGTATCCCATCACTGGAAAAGAAGACGCCTATCCGATTGAAAATCGCTATGAACATCTACTCTTTGAAAAGGGTGTACACACGATGGATGGACAAACTGCGCTAAAGTATGTACGATCGCGTCGAGGGCTCGGAATCGAGGGATCTGATTTCTCTCGCGTTAAACGACAACAAAACGTCATTCTCGCGGCAAAAGAAAGAATATTCTCATGGTCAACGCTCATAAGCCCCGTTCGGCTTAGCAATATTGTTCGTGATCTTGCAACACATATCGCAACGAATATCGAGTGGAATGATGGTCTGCGCATGATGCAATTGATGAAAGATATCAATCGTGAACATATACGTCGCATCGCGCTTTCGGACGCTCCGGAAAGCCTCCTCACGGCGCGCATCGCCAATGGCGCCTACATTCTTGAGCCACGTGATGGTACGTTTACGGCAGTACGTGAGCTCACACAACACATGCTCGACGACGAGAGCGCGAAGCTCCCCGCTCCAAAGAAAAAAATACGTGTTGCGCTTCTCAATGGCACGACAACCACCGGTCTCGCAAAAACAATAGGACAGCTCCTTGCACAACAAGATTTTATAATCACCGCTGTCGGTAATGCTCCACAAAAACCCATTCTCCAAACAATAATATACGACATGACGGATAAAAAAGAATTTCTCGCCTATGATCGACTTCGACTTTTGCTCGAAGCGATACCACCCGACTCCACTGCATCACTCCCTCTCCCCGCTTTTGAAACACCACCTGATTTTATAATTATTCTCGGTGAGAATACAAAGCTTCCATGAACCCCGTTAGAAGCTGCAATCGCGGAGCATATCAATACTATGAAAAATAATCATCACAAATTAAAAAGTACGGGGAATGACGATTTTATTCAATCGCAATCTACTTCTAACGGGGTGAACCCAAAAACTATCGTGATTGTCGGTCGCATGAATGTCGGAAAATCGACATTGTTTAATCGTATCATTGGCGGAGCGAATGCCTTGGTATCGCCCATCGCCGGTACCACGCGCGATTGGCAAGAAGCAAAAACGCAATGGCGCGATACTTCACTCCGCATCATTGACACCGGTGGCGTTGAGCAGTTGCCAAAACGAAAATCCGGCGGAGCCGGATCCGGCTCCGCCGGAGAAGACGAAGGGATGCAAGCCGCCGTGGAACGCGCCACAAAAAAGGCGATCGCAAAAGCGGATATCATGCTCTTCCTCGTCGATGGAAAAGAAGGGATGCTCCCGCAAGATCGATCGCTCGCCAAGCTCATCCTGCGCAAACAAAAACCGATCATCCTCGCGGTCAATAAAGTAGATAGTCCGTATCATCGTTCCAATGCGGCGCTTTTTTGGAAGTTGGGCTGTGGCGAACCGCATCCAATTGCCGCATTGACAGGAGCAGGCGTCGGAGATCTGCTCGACATTATCATAGAAACATTAAAACAAAAAAACATTAAAACACCTGATCGTAACTTACAACTTACAACTGACAACGTACAACTATCCCCTCTCCGCATCGCCGTCATCGGCAAACCAAATGTAGGAAAATCTTCTTTAGTAAATGCAATCTTAGGTGAAGAACGCGTCATCGTTTCACCAATTGCCGGCACGACGCGCGAACCCATTGATACGGATTTCGAGCGCGATGGAAAACGTTATACGCTCGTCGATACCGCCGGTATTCGCCGACACGCCGAACGTACGCGAACACTTGAAGGCGTTGGTGTTGAACGAACAATCAAAGCGCTCTACCGTACCGATGTGGCGCTCCTCGTATTTGAAAGCCAGGAAGCGCTCGCCAGCCAAGATCTGCGCATCGCCGCAACGCTTGTTGACAACACTGTCGGCGTCGTTATTATTGCAAATAAGTGGGATCTTTTTCATGAACAATCGTCCATGGCAAAAAGCGAGGAGCAAAGTGACGTGACGAAGCGCTACGCCGCGTATATCCGCCGGCAGATACCACACATCGCATGGGCAACAATCCTCTTCGTTTCCGCAACGACAAACCGCAACGTCCAAAAAATTCTTGCCGTGATAGAAGCGGCGGCGCGCGAACGCGAAAAAATGATCCCCGAAGCAACGCTCGCTGCATGGTTGAAACGTCTCACCTATCGCCCACATAAAAATAAAAGTGAGCGGAAGGTGCGCATGCCCCACATTTACGGCATGAAGCAAGTCAGTATTGCGCCGCCGACCTTCGAACTCGTTACGGAATTTAAAGTCGTGCCCACCAAAAGTGGGATGCAAAAAGAGACCGTGCGCGATTCCTACATCCGCTTTCTTGAAAATCAACTGCGTGCCTCCTTCGGTTTCACCGGCACGCCGATCGTGGTGAAAGTAAAAACGATTGAATAAAAGGAAAGTTTAGATATTTACATGGGCACCATGCGATACCATGGTGCCCATTGTATTGAATAAAAAAATCCTGTCCGCGGCGTATCGAAAACAGGATACTCATCGCACTTCATGAATCAACTTCGTCGACTTTTCCCCTCCATGCGACAAAGGCGCAACAGCTCGAATCCTCTGCTCCCATCTTATTACCTAAAACCTCGAGTACGGCCAATCGGACAACTTCAACCTCGTTGTCCTTAAACGCATCGGTAACATCTTCCGGCGTTATGTAGTCACGCCCGTCTTTCCTTGCTATCTCCATCACACAATTCATGTGAAGCCCTCCCTTTCTCTGGTGCCGATGATATGCCTCGTCGTACCCACGATCCTCTGCGCATCGTGCACGAAGCGACCATGGACAAACAACGATAAAACAGTAGCAGAAAATCAGGTGTGTGTCCAGCCCCGTTAGAGAACGCCCTGCCAACGGCATGGATTCAGCCACCTCGGGGCGGCTTTTCTCTAACGGGGTCCAGTAGCGGTCGCCATTGCTCTTGACACAGTAAAATGATTGCGGTATGCTGAAAATGGTTATCAATCATTGAGACCGCGTCCACTAGGCGGAACAAAAAATAGCTCTTAAAAAGAGCTGTTTTTTGTTATCAAAAAAGATACTATGGTATACTGGGCAATGCGCGGAAGAGTAGCCTGGAGAGTATTTCCAGCCGGTGCTGGACGATGATTGATAACCATTTGTTCCACCAAAAGTGGAGGCGGTTCGACTCCGCTGCTCTCCGCGCATGCATCAAGAAAAATATATGAAACTCATCGTCGGCTTAGGCAATCCGGGAAAAGAATATGAGGACACTCGCCATAACATTGGACGGGAAATTGTTCGCGCGCTTGCGAATGATTGGAAACTCGAAAAAAAACTCCATGCGGAAATAGCAGTCTACACAACAAGGGGCACCTTTGTAGCTACAAGGGTGCCCCTTGTTCGACTCGCCATCCCCACAACCTTCATGAACGAATCCGGTAAAGCAGTCCAACAACTGCTTACAACTTATGCCGCCTACGGACGGCACCCCGCCAACGGCGGTGGCAACTTACAACTTACAAACTTGCTGTTTGTCCTCGAAGACCTCGACCTCCCTCTCGGAACGATTCGCTTCTCAAAAGGCTCCGGCGCCGCAGGACAAAAAGGTGTGCAGTCCATTATTGACGCGCTCGGCACAAAAGATTTCGCGCGTCTCCGCATTGGTGTTGCGGGCACCCATCGCGCAACCACTAACGCCGCGGATTATGTGCTAAAAAAATTCTCAAAAGAAGAACAACCGATAATTACACAAATAAAAAAGCGAGCAACCGAAGCGCTCGCTGAATATAGTACACACGACCTTACGACTGTCATGCGCGACTATAATTGATGATAGGTCTTTTTCATCTCGAATGCGCCAATCACGACGCATGCGATAAATATCGCGATCGAAACGGAGTAAACACCGACAACGATGTACCGAATGATCGGCACCTTGACCATGGCGACCACAAACAGAATGAGGAATACCGCGATGAGCTTCCACTTCAATGGCAGCTCATAAAAAACGCGCACCGCATTACAAGTCCAGTCCATTGTCCACCTCTTTTCTCGGGGTTTACTCTCCTCCATATATAAATCCACGATACTGCCTACGAGCGCACAATTTCCCGAAAGACTCCGGAATATCGTACCTTTCGGCTACTGAAAGCGCAAAGGAGGGTTCGCACTTGTGTTCGCACTCGCAGACAGAACCATGGATTTCTGTTCGGAACGATTGTAAACTAAAAAAAGAGGAGTGTCAAGGTGACACTCACTCATGCATTGGGAAAAGCATTCCTTGTCCCGGAATAACGATCTTTCCCTTCCTTAAAGATCGCTGCCGTGACGGACGCTTTGGGGATACCTTTTTCTCTGCTGGCGCTACGTTGCCCGCATCGAAAAGGACGCGCTGCCCTACGGTCGGTGTCGACGAAGGAGCATCACTTGCTTGCTGAACACTTGGCGGGAAAAGAATTCCATTAGCCACGATGTTCACGGCGTTGTAGTGATGTGTCGGCATCCACGTCGGCTGTTCGCTATCGAAGCAGACAGAAGGCGCTCTCCATTTTTCATGCGCTTTCTTTCTCCGCTTGTCGAAACAAATCCGAACATCGCCGACCGCTAGCGTGACTTTCTCCGCTTCACCTCCATTTCGCTTCACCTCCTCCACGGTGACGACGACAGTTACCCATCGTCTCTTTCCATCCCTTACCCTTACCGAAACTGTTTTGTACGCGACCACGTTATCGTCCCCCTCTCACAGTTGACGATGCGTGATCTCGCAACTTGCCTCAGATCAAGACGAGATCTTCTTAAAAACAAATACTACACTATTTTTCATACAATGTCAACCCCTACGCCATCAAACGAAAAAAAATACTGGGTTGCGCTTAGTCACGCTGAAGCATTGACACCGCTCTATTGGAAACAGTTGCTGTCTGTTTTTCCAAGCGCAGAAGCGATCTGGCATGCATCACAAAAAGATCTCGAAAACGCCGGCGCGACTGTTGCGCTCGCTACCAATCTTATACAGATACGAAAAACCATTGATCCTGACGCCATCATGGATCGCCTCGCCAAAGAAGACATCACTGCCATCGTACTCAACGACGAAACCTATCCGCGCCTTCTTAAGGAAATAACCGACCCGCCGTTTGTTCTTTTTGTGCAAGGAGAGCTCACTGCAGAAGAACCTGTTGGAGCGCTCGGTGTTGTCGGAACACGAAAGATGTCCTCCTATGGTCAGACCGTACTTCCACCCATCATTGCCGAATGTGCGCGCGCGGGACTCACGATCGTAAGCGGCCTTGCGCTTGGCATCGACGGCCTTGCGCATGCAACAACAATGGACAACGGAGGACGCACCATTGCCGCGATCGGCTCGGGCATTGATCGCAAAAGTCTTTATCCGTGGCAACATCGACAGCTCGCGGACCGCATTGTTGCAAGCGGCGGGGCAATCGTTTCCGAATATCCGCCGGGAACCGAACCGATCGCGTATCATTTTCCCGCGCGCAATCGCATCATCTCCGGACTATCACTTGGCGTCCTTGTTACTGAAGCTCCGAAAAAATCCGGCGCGCTCATTACTGCATTCGCGGCAATAGACCAAAACCGAGAAGTCTTTGCAATCCCTGCCCCCATACACCATCCCAATGCATGGGGTCCAAACGATCTTCTCAAACGCGGAGCAATTCCCGTCACCGAAGCACAAGATATTCTGCACGCACTTCCCATTCTCTCCCTTGTCGAAATGCCCTTACAAGAGAAGAAAGACTCAAAAAAAATTGGCACACCGCCCTCGGAAACTGAAACAATCATATGCACATTACTCACGCAGGAAACACTGCATATTGACGATCTTGTCCGCAAATCGAACTTGACGCCGGACGCAATCATGAGTACGCTCGTACTCATGGAGATGGCTGGGAAAATCCGCAACGTCGGCGGAATGCAGTACACCCTGTCATGAAACATAAAACATGAAACGTGTAACGTAAAATACATATGAAGCTCGTTATCGTAGAAAGTCCCACGAAAGCAAAAACGATCGGCCGTTTTCTCGGCAAGGGCTATACGGTACTTTCGTCGTACGGTCACATTCGCGATCTGCCAAAAAGCGAACTCGGGGTGGATACCGACACGTTTACGCCGCGCTATATTATCCCTAAAAAAAATCAAAAGAATGTCACCGCGCTAAAAAAAGCCGCCGCAAAGTCGGACACCCTCATCTTGGCGACTGATGAAGACCGCGAAGGAGAAGCCATTGCGTGGCACATTCTTGAAACATTGAAGCCCTCTGCCGACGTCAAAACGGATCGCATTGTTTTTCATGAAATAACCGAGGAAGCCATCACCGAGGCGCTCGCACATCCGCGCACTATTGATTTGAAACGTGTTGATGCACAACAGGCACGTCGTGTCCTCGACCGACTCGTCGGATATGAACTTTCCCCCCTGCTTTGGAAAAAAGTAGTGCGCGGGCTCTCTGCGGGACGCGTGCAGTCGGTCGCATTGCGCCTAGTCGTTGAGCGTGAACGTGAACGAAAAAAATTCCAAAAGCAAGCATACTGGACGATTGAAGCCGCATACGAAAAGGGCGCTGAAACATTTGATGCAAAGCTCCATGCCATCGATGGCAAAACGCTCGACAAGCTTGCGATCGCCACAACCGAGCAAGCAAATAAAATTGTTGCAGATTGTGGCACAGAAGCACACACGGTGGCCGCCATCACAAAAAAGAAACTCACGCGTACCCCGCCACCTCCTTTTACAACATCCACACTCCAGCAAACGGCAAACATGGAGCTTGGCTTCTCCGCGAAACAAACCATGATGCTCGCACAGAAATTGTACGAAGGTATTGAGATTGGTGATGAAGGATCCGTCGGTCTTATTACCTACATGCGTACGGATTCGGTGAACCTTTCAGAAAAATTTGTGCAAGAAGCGCGTGCGTTTGTGAGTGAAGCGCACAGCACAACATACCTTGCGCCGAGCCCGCGCACCTATGCCACGAAATCCAAAGGCGCTCAAGAAGCGCACGAGGCAATCCGCCCGACCGCCGCCGCACGAACGCCAGAGTCCATTGAATCATATCTTGAACCGCGCATGTGGAGGCTCTATAACCTCATCTGGCGCCGAGCGGTAGCGACACAAATGGCAGAGGCGACGGTTGAATCTACTGGCGTGACACTCGCGATCAAAAATTATACCTTTCGCTCAGCCGGATCAGTGATTGTTTTCGACGGATTTTTGAAAATCGCCGGCCGTCCCACAAAAGAAAAAATACTTCC
>JAUSHC010000041.1 GCA_030648795.1 bacterium
TCGCGCATTTCCCCGACCATGATAATATCGGGGTCTTGCCGCAATACATGTTTCAAACCTTCAGCAAAGGATCGCGTATCTTCACCGAGCTGTCGCTGACGAATCACGCTCTTTTTCTGCGAAAAAATAAATTCAATGGGATCCTCGAATGTCACAATCGTTTCAGCGCGCTCGGCATTAATACGATCAACCATTGCCGCGAGACTTGTCGATTTTCCTGACCCGGTTGGCCCCGTGACAAGAATAAGCCCATGGGGAAGCTCAAGAAGTTTTTTGACGATCTCGGGCGTACGTAAATCTTCAAGTGTAGGAATTTGTTTTGGAATAAGCCGCGCAACAAAACTCATGTTGCCGCGTTCGATATGAAAATTCAACCGAAATCGTTCGCCGGTTTGTGAGGTGTATGCGGCATCAAGTTCTTTTACTTCTACAAACTGCGCGAACTTCTCCTTGGAAACGAGCGCTGTGACGAGTCCTTGCACGTCGCCTGCAGTCAAGACGCTCCCTCCGTCCATTTCATGCAACTCTCCATCAATACGAACAACAGGCAAACGCCCGGCAACACAATGAATGTCCGACGCTTTGTGATCTACTGCGTATTGAAAAAGTTGTTCAACGGTAATCATAGCTTCACCATTTTTTTACTTCCAATGCTTTCTTTGCCGCATCAACCTGCGCTTCTTGTTTTGATAGCCCTGACCCCTTCGCCACAAGTTCATCATGAAGATAGATGCCTACCGTAAAATTCTTCGCGTGATCCGGTCCTTCTTCTCCGAGTACTTTATATGATGGCGTAACACCATTACGTTCTTGAGCCTCTTCTTGAAAACGACTCTTGGGGTCCATCCATAATTTCTTTTCAAGAATTTCCGGAAGACGCGTTAAAATATAGGTACCGACAAATACACGCACCGTCTCAATCCCACGATCAAGATAGAGCGCTCCGATAAATGCTTCAATCACATTCGCAAGAATATATTGTCGCGCCTTGCCACGATCTTCCGCCTCTCCACGAGAAAGATAGAGATATTCTTCAAAATTAAGCCCACGAGCAATTTCTGAAAGAATGATCGCGTTCACGAGACTTGCGCGCCAATTGGTAAGCTCTCCTTCAGGAGAAGACGGATAGTGTTCGTACAAGTATTCCGTAACAACAAATTCAATCACCGCGTCGCCCAAAAATTCCAATCGTTCATTATGACCCAAGTGAAAATCCGGATGCTCGTTCAAATAGGATCGATGAATGAATGCCTGCGTTAAGAGGTTACGATCCTTGAATACCGTATCAAGTTTCTTCTCGAGAATTGCAAAGTCCTTCACAAAAATTTCTAATTGCCCTAATTGGTCTAATTGATCTAAACAAATCCCAAATCCAAATGCCAAACAACATAGATGGAAATTGGTGCTGCTTTAGGTTAATTAGGTTACTTCGTTTTTCTCTTCCCTGTCTATCTCTTTTATCTGTCCTTTTTCCACCATCTCACGATAAATGGCACCCAAGACTCCATTCACAAATCTACCGGATGACTCTCCGCCAAACGTCTTCGCGAGTTCAATTGCTTCATTGATACTAACTTTCGCGGGAATATGTTTCGCAAATACGAGTTCATAGATGCCGATACGAAGCACCGTACGATCAACAATCGTAATCTGCGGAATGGGCCATTCGGGAGCGAAGCGAACAATATACTGATCAATGTCAACGCGATGCTCTAAAACATTTTTTATAAGTTCTTCCGCAAAATTCCCGTCGTCAAAATCCGGCGCAAATTCCGCTTTGTTATGATCAAGTGTCTTTCCCAAAAGCTCATTATGCTCACCACGAAAATCCCACTCAAAGAGCGTTTGCATCGCAATAGTTCTCGAAAGATGACGATTGCTCATCTTATTATTTGCTTTTTTTACTCTTCACGCGAAGCGTTGCGCGTCCCGCATAATAGCCACATTGCTTGCATGCATGATGCGGTAACACCATAGCCTTACACTGTCCGCATTTCGCTACTGACATTTTCGCGAGCCGAAAAGTCTTTGCGCGTTTTTTTCCTTGTGATGATGTACGCCTGTGTCCTGGTAATGCCATATGCCATTTGTTCTCAACGAGGCAAGCAAGCTTGCGTCGCCGAGTTGTTAGAACAATGAGCACCCAGCCCTCTGTGCTCTTTGTTTGTTGTTTATTCTGAATTTATTCTCCCTCTTATTTTCTTGAGATTAATCCTTGAACACAGGGCTTAGAGGGCTGGGTAAAGGTTTTGCAGATGCTCGTCTACGCCCTTGCAGGCTTGGCTCACATGCAAAACACTTTACTACATTAACGCCACGGATGCAACCTTATCTCCCGTTTCTTTAAACCGCATTATTCTGACCCCCTGTGTCGCGCGTCCCAACGTCGATACGCTCTTTAAGGTGATACGAATGACCTGCCCCTTCTGCGACATAATCAATAGGTCACCTTTTGCTCCTTCCGGCAGCCCATCCGGAGCGACAACCATCGCCGTAATAATCGTTCCTGTTTTTGCTGTCACCTTTGCGGTCTTTATTCCCGATCCGCCACGACGTTGCACTTTATACTGCGCGAGAGCCGTGCGTTTTCCAAAACCATTTTCCATCACCACAAGCAGCTGCTGTTTTGCGTGTGTCGCTACTGTTGTCGTCACCACATCCATTCCCACAACCGCATCCCCCTTACGCAATCGTATAGCGCGTACACCCGATGCAACGCGTCCCATGGGACGCACGTCAACTTCCGAAAAACGAATCGCTTGTCCGCCGCGTGTAGCAAGCATAATCTCGTCCTTTCCCGTTGAAGGCTTCACCCACGCGAGCTCATCACCTTCTTTTAATTTGATGGCAATAAGACCCGATCGCCGCACATTCGCGAATGACGCGATCTCCACCTTTTTGATAACACCGTTTCGTGTCTGCATCACCAAATATTGCACGCCAGAAAGTTCAGAAAGCGAAAGAATCGATGATACTTTCTCTTGCGGTCCAAGTTCCAAGAAATTCACGACCGCTTGCCCTTTTGCGGTACGTGATGCTTGCGGCACTTCATGTGCTTTGAGTTGAAACACCCTGCCCCGCGTTGTAAAGAAGAGAAGATCGCTGTGCGTGGTCGTTCCAAAAAGATGCTCCACGGAATCTTCCTCTTTTGTGGTAAGTCCAATCACCCCTTTTCCTCCTCGCCCCTGAATCTTAAACGTTTCCGGAGGCAACCGCTTCAAGTATCCGTCGCGCGTAATCATCACAATCGTACTTTCATTCGGAATCAAGTCTTCTTCAGAGAATGTACCAACACCGCGAGCAACAATGTCCGTACGCCGCGGATTCGCATACTGCGTTTTGATTGCGTGCAATTCTTCTTTCACGACACCAAGAATTTTCTTCGGGCTCTTTAAAAGTTCCTCACATTCTTTAATAAACTTCCGCCTTTCTTTCAATTCTTCTTCAAGCTTCAATCGCTCAAGATTTGCCAATTGTTGCAAGCGCATTTCGAGAATGGCAATTGCTTGCCGTTCAGAAAGACGGAACTTTTGCATCAAGTTCACCCTTGCTTCATCACGATCCTTTGATTTTTTTATCGTCGCAATGATGCGATCAATATCTTCCAGCGCCATCACAAGTCCCTCCAAAATATGCGCTCGATCTTTCGCGCGCGTGAGATCAAATTGTGTGCGCTTCACGATCACATCCTTCCGGTGCTTCACAAATTCTTCAAGCATCATTTTCAACGTCATTACGCGCGGCTGAATCCCATCCAAAAGCGCGACCATATTCACGTGAAACGTCTCTTGCAATTGTGTATATTCAAAGAGCTGATTCAAAACTTTTTTGGGGTACGCGTCACGCTTCAGCTCCACCACCACACGCACACCCTCTTTGTTCGACTCATCACGCAAATCTTTAATTCCCTCAATGCGCTTCTCTTTGACAAGATCCGCGATTTTCTCAACAACCGACGCCTTGTTTACTTGATACGGCATCTCCGTAACAAGAATCACATGATGATCATCCTTCTCACGAATCTCGGTTTTTGCACGCATGACAATAGCGCCTCGTCCGGTCGCATACGCCGCTTGAATATCCTTCACCGAATACATAATGCCCCCCGTCGGCAAATCCGGTCCCTTCACGAACTGCATAAGATCCTCGACCGTCGCGTCCGGATTTTCAATCAGAAGCATGACTGCATCGCAAAGCTCACCCAAATTATGCGGTGGAATGTTTGTCGCCATACCAACGGCGATACCAACCGTTCCATTTACCAGCAACGTCGGTATTTTTGTTGGCAGCACCGAAGGCTCTTTTTCCCGTCCATCGTAATTCGGTACAAATGCAACCGTTTCTTTTTCAATATCACTTAAAAGTTCTTCCGACGGCGCGGCAAGTTTACATTCCGTATACCGCATGGCGGCGGCACTGTCTCCATCCATGGAACCGAAGTTTCCCTGCCCGTGTACGAGCGGATATCGCATGGAAAAATCCTGCGCCATGCGCACAAGGGAGTCATACACCGCGACATCACCGTGCGGGTGGTATTTACCGAGCACTTCACCAACGACGGTTGCGGACTTTCGGAATTTCGCGCCCGCTTTCAACCCCATCGTCCACATCGCATACAAAATACGACGATGTACGGGCTTTAAACCATCACGCACATCCGGCAACGCACGCGAAACAATCACGGACATCGCATAATCAAGGTACGACTCGCTCATTTCGGTAACGAGCGGACGCGCGATGACATTGGTTCTTTGAATGGGTGGCAATTCTTTTACTTTTTTCATGGTTTTATATTTTGTTCCTGTAACTTTTTCTCAATATTCGCAACCGCATCAGGTGGAAGTGATCCCGTTTTTGGAATCTGACGAACGACTTCTTGGAGTGTGGTAAAACTCTTTGTAATATCTTGGAGTGGCTGACGCAATTGTTGCTTCCACGTCGAGAGATCAACGGTCGTGCTTTCCTCTTGTACCTCGTGCAGCGTCTCTCGAAAAGAGAAAAACCACAAGACGAGAACACCAACCATTACAAATCCGACAAGTATAAAGAGTAGTAAGGATTGCTTCTGCTTCATTGCGCTTCAAAAAGAATAACGCGCGTTTCTTCTTGCGGAAGATCTTTTACCGTCAGTCGCAACTTATCCAACTTTTCTTTTACTCCCGCGCCCATCTCCTTACAAAAACGATCCACTCCATCAAGCTTCATTGTGATTCCCGGTATCGCATAGTGCATGGGGATGACGATGCGCGGCTCTATCTGACTTATCATCTCTATCGCTCCTTGTGCAGTAAGAGCGCCTCCGCCGCCAACAGGAACAAAAAATACATTTGCATCCTCAACAATACCCAGCTGCTGTTCCGTAAGCGTATGCCCCACATCTCCCGCGTGCAAAAGCGTTATCCCTTCCGCGGTGATGTGATACATCGTATTCGCTCCACGGTCTTTGCCGTTTGTCGTATCGTGAAATGTTGGAATGCCGTATACAAAAATACCTTTCGTCTCATATTCTCCCGGTCCCATGATCGTAAATGGATCGCCACTCACGCCTTCGCGATAATTATGGTCCGGGTGATCGTGGGTCAATAACAAAATATCCGCGGCAAGTGAGCGCGGCAATTTTCGTCCAAGTGAAGGAGCATAAGGATCGATAACAATCGTTACGTCCGCGCCACCCTCTCCTTTTACCTGAATTTTAAAACAGCTCTGTCCGAGCCACTGTATAACCATAGAATCGTAATTTATTCTGGAATATCAATCGCGTATCGTGCGAGCTTCTTCGGATCTTCATCAGCGAGTCTTGCTTGTTCTGCTTGTATCTCTTTCTGCTGCTCTTTTCGTATTTCTTCTTTCACGCTTTCACTTGCAACATTACGTCCGCTCTTTGCAATTGCTTGACGTTGCGCCGCTTTTTCTTTCCCCTGCGCTTCAACATTCGCAATTTCACGTTCTGCCTTTTCCTTTCTTTCTTCAAGTTTTTGCTCGAATTCACTCATTCCCTCACCCTCTCCATGCGCTGCTGTTCCACCTTCCGCTTTTTTTTGTTCTTCAGATAGAATTTTAAGTTCTTTGCGTGTAATCGCACCGGCATCCTTCCATGTTACAAATTGTCGCTGCGACCCTTTATCTTTTGCGCTCGCCACCTCTACATCTTTTATGACTTGCTTAAGCTGACTCGATCTAATCGTTCTGCTCTTATTCATGACTAGAAGCTTTCCTAGCTTACTACTATCTGCAATTTTCATCTTCTCTAATCGCGTCGGACCACCAAAAGATGAACGACCACCAGCGCGCAGATTACTTGTAATGGCTCCAAGAGCATCCTTCGCTTTGATAACGGGTGTCCCCATAGTGTTTGTATTGTACCAATGCAAGCGGGGCTTGTCAAAGCTCTTTTCATGCGCTACACTCCTCCTACATACGCGACACTAATGCGTTGGCTAGTATAAAATTTTATCATTAAAAAGGCCTCGTATTGGTGTATTTTTATGGAACAAACTATTAATCAACAGGCAGTAGTAGGAGGAATGGCAGATCTCATGAAATCGCCATCCATGCGCCCCATTCCAAAAGTGGGCGATTGTATCGAAGCGCGCATCATCTCCCTCGGGAAAAATGCAATTCATCTCGACATTGAAGGACTGACAACCGGAGTCGTTCGTGGCCCCGAACTGTATGATGAATCCGGCGAATACACGAATTTGAAGCTCGGCGATACGGTGAATGCCACCGTTCTTGAGTTAGAAAATGAAAATGGCGAGATGGAGCTCTCCTTCCTTCACGCAGGACACAAGAAGGCATGGGAAAAGCTTGAGGAATCAAAGCGAGCGGGAACAACCGTCTCCGCAAAAGTGATAGGAGCGAACAAAGGCGGACTGCTGATGAAAGTTGGTAACGCAACCGGCTTTCTTCCTGTGTCACAACTTTCCCCCGAACACTATCCGCGCGTTGAAGGAGGAGATAAAGGAAAAATTCTTGAAAAACTCCAAAAGTTCGTCAATCAAATGATCGACGTCCGCGTCATCGACATTGCTGAAAAAGAAGAAAAACTTATCGTCTCGGAAAAAGCGGCGTGGGAAGACAAGCAACGAGAAACGCTCGCGCTGTATAAAATCGGCGACACGATCTCGGGAACAATCACTGGACTTGTCGATTTCGGCGCATTCGTTGAATTGCCAAAAAATCTTGAAGGGCTTATCCATATTTCGGAAATTGCATGGCAACGCCTTGACCATCCACGCGATGTACTCACGGTCGGACAAACGATCAGCGCGCAGATCATCGCCATTGAAGGATCACGCATCTCACTTTCACTCAAACGGTTGATGCCGGATCCTTGGGCACATGTGCATGAACGATACCAACTCGGAAAAACCGTCAAAGGAAAAATTCTCAAAATCAATCCGTTTGGTTTCTTTGTAGAGCTCGATCCGGAAATCCATGGACTCGCCCATGTTTCTGAATTATCCGCAACCCCCGTTGACCCCACAACGCTGGCAAAGCCAGGGGATACGATCGACTTCAAAATTATTTCGATTGAACCCGCGGAACATCGACTCGGTCTCTCGCTCAAAGCGCTTACCGCCCCTACAGAGGAGGTAACAGCGCCAGCGGAAACGACACCGCCTCCACCCGAAGCACCGAAAGAGTAATCAGTAAAACCCCTCTGACCGCGGTCAGAGGGGTTTTTGGTTATACACGGACTTGCACGTCCATAGTGAGAGCGGTATACTACACCCTATGAAAAACCTACTCAAAAACTTCGCCATTTTTTTCTTTATCTTCCTCGTCATCGCGGGAATTTTTTCTACCTACACCGGAACACGCGAACGTATCCCGCAAAAAGATATCGGCGCGCTTATGCAGGAAATCAAAGAAGGAAAGGTGCAATCCATCACCATCGATGGAAATCAATTATCAGTAACTACAACCGACGGCGCGCACCTGAATGTTCGCAAAGAAGACAACGAGTCTCTTTCAACGCTCCTCAAAAATTATAATATCGATTCAAAGCTTCTCACTCCCATTCGCATCGAAGTGAAAGAGGTGAGCAGTCTTTCTTGGTGGCTCGGAACTCTTCTCCCATTCATCATTCCTTTCCTTGCCATTGGTCTGTTCCTCTGGATCATGATGCGACAAGCGCAGGGAATGAATAATCGCGCGATGATGTTCGGACAAAGCGCAGCGCGTGAAGTACAAAAAGATGACAAAAATCGCACGACCTTCAAAAGCGTCGCGGGAGCGAAGGAAGCGAAAGAAGAACTGCAGGAAATTGTGGAATTTTTGAAAAGTCCGAAAAAATTTGCGGCGGTTGGTGCAAAGATTCCAAAGGGCGTACTCCTTATGGGCAGCCCTGGAACCGGAAAAACACTCATGGCACGCGCAGTGGCGGGAGAAGCGAATGTTCCATTCTTCCATATCTCCGGTTCAGAATTTGTTGAAATGTTTGTCGGAGTCGGCGCATCACGCGTGCGTTCCCTTTTTCAAAAAGCGAAAAAAAGCGCACCGTGCATTATCTTCATGGACGAAATCGATGCCGTCGGACGCCAACGAGGCGCAGGACTTGGCGGCTCGCACGATGAACGGGAGCAAACGTTGAATCAAATCTTAGTCGAAATGGATGGCTTTGATCCGAACAGCGGCGTCATTGTTATTGCCGCGACAAACCGTCCGGACATTCTTGACCCCGCGCTCCTTCGTCCGGGACGTTTTGACCGACGCGTAACTCTCGATCTGCCGGACATTAAAGACCGCGAAGCAATTCTCAAAATCCACGCGCAAAACAAACCGATTGATGCCGATGTGATGTTGAAACGCGTTGCGGAGCGCACCCCAGGGTTTTCCGGTGCAGATCTTGCCAATCTCATGAACGAAGCGGCAATCCTTGCGGCACGACGCAATAAAAAAACAATTGGCGAGACCGAGCTCTACGAAAGCGTCGAGAAAGTCTTGCTTGGTCCCGAACGAAAAAGCCACCTTCTTTCAGAAAAAGAGCGTGCAATCACCGCGTATCATGAAGCAGGACACGCGACCGTTGCGCATTTCTTGCCGCATGCTGATCCGGTACACAAAGTATCAATCATTTCACGCGGACGCGCTGCCGGCTACACACTGAAACTTCCGATAGAAGACAAAAAGATGCAGTCTCGCGCCGAGTTCATTGATGACATCGCTGTCATGGTCGCAGGACATATCATTGAAAAAGAAATTTTCGGCGATGTGACGACGGGCGCATCGAATGATTTGAAAAATGCAACCCAACTCGCGCGAAAACTTATCATGGACTACGGCATGGCGGAATCGTTTCCCCCGCGAACATTCGGCTCCCATGAAGATATGATCTTTTTGGGACGCGAAATCAGCGAACAGCGCGACTATTCGGAAAAAGTTGCCGAGAGGATTGACGCAGAGATAGAAACACTCATCCGCAACGGGGTGACAACAGCAAAACGCATTATTACGGAAGAACGTGCAACCGTAGAAAAAATCGTGAAAGTGCTTCTCGAAAAAGAAACCATCGAACGCGACGAATTTGAAAAAATTTGCGGAAAAAAGCCACCGCCTGTGGCCACCGCCGTTGGCGGGGTCCCGAAGAATGCGGCGACGGGGTCCCGCCCGGAGGCGGGAAAAGCGCGGAAATTACCCGTAAAACCTACTCAAACAGGAATCACGACTCCTGCAACACCACCAACCAATGGTTGATTCATCACCGGTATTTCGTCCATTGCTCCGATCTGCATGGCATATCACATGGAGCCGTCCATGGCTGTTTCTTTTTGGATTCGCCGCAAGCTTTCTTGGTGTAGGAGGATTGTGGGAACTCCTCTTTAATAGTACAAGCGCAAGTATTACTGCTGCAGAGTCCCTGGCAACAATCGGCGCATGGCTCGGAAACGGCGATGCGGTAAACATGGTACGCGGCTTTTTCCGTGCTCTCCGCGAAGCCCCGGGAACACTTCTTATAACCACCGTACTCTTCCTTGTAATAGCCCTTGTGACTCTTTGTATTTTTTGGTTGGGAGCTATTGGCAATGGCGCTCTTGTTGATAGCACACTCAAGTCAACGCACCACCTTAAAACCACACTGCGCGGTGAGTGGGCGGTCGGAAAACGATTCGCATTTTCGCTCCTTGGGATTCATCTCATCGTGAAAATAGTGCTTATCGGACTCTTTATCGTTGCCGGTCTCTTCTTGGAGGCAGCAATACATACACGGGGCATCCTTTTTCTCTTCGCGATGGCGGCATTTATTGTCCTTGTCGGCGGCTCTCTCGCAACCACATTCCTCACACTCTACGCGGCATGCTACCGCGTCATCCGTGGATTTTCAATTCGTGAAGCGCTTCGCGCATCGTTTACGCTTTTTCGTTCCTACTGGCTCGTTGCGCTGGAACTCGCAACACTGTTCTTTCTTATTTCGCTTGTCATTGGTCTCATCACCTTTCTTGTGCTCCTCATCCTCACAATTCCCTTTGTCTTTCTTATCATTATGTTCCAACTTTTACATATCCCCGGCGGCATAAACCTTGTCATCACCTTCTGGCTTATCATCGCCGCGATCCTCTTCGCCTGCGCGACGGCATTGTTTACGACGTTGCAAACCGTCAGTTGGACGCTATTTTTTCTCCAACTTACTGAAGGGGGCGCAATCTCAAAGCTCGTACGCCTTTTTCAAAAAAACAAAGAAGCAAAAAATCAAAGAATCACTTAATGTGACTCTGTGTTTCTTTGATTCTATGATTCTATGACCACCGGCTTTGGCTCTATTTCCGATCTTCTTAAGAGTGCCCCTACGTCATCCGCGGGAGGACCGACGAAAAAAGTAGTGTTGGACACCACGAAAGAAAAATACGACGATAAGATGAAAGAGCTTGCTTCAAAAGAGGCGGAGCGAAAAGCGATAGAGCTTGCAGAAAGCTTGAGTCTTCCCTACATCGATCTTCACGCATTCCCCGTCGGTCCGGAAACGCTCATGATTGTTCCGGAAGAAACCGCAAAAGAAATGAAGCTTGTTGCGTTTTATCGCGGATCAAAAGAAATTAAAATGGGAACAGTTGATCCCGAAGCCCCCGGAGTGAAAGACTTCATCAAACAACTGGAGGAAAAAACATACATTCTCGTTTCAACACACGTCATTTCGGAGGAATCGCTTGGAAAGGTCATGCATCTCTACGACACGCTCCCGAAGATACGAAAAATTGTCACGGGTGTTGAAATTTCCGAAGCGGACCTTGAAAAATATAAAAAGGAACTTGCAAATTTCCGCGACTTGCAAAGTAAAATCAGTGGTGTGTCAATCACGGATACGGTAACGATGATCATCGCGGGAGCGGTGAATGTTCGATCATCTGATATTCATATTGAAGCGGAAGAAACGGACATCAAGGTTCGGTATCGCATTGACGGTATTTTAAATGATGCCGCTGCGCTTCCGAAAGAAATGTGGCCGAAACTCATCTCGCGCGTAAAGATTTTGGCTGGCTTGAAATTAAACATCAGTGACAAACCGCAAGACGGACGTTTTGCCATCATTCTCACCGCGAGCAAAATTGATGTTCGTGTTTCGGTACTCCCAACCGCCTACGGAGAATCCATTGTTATTCGATTGCTCATGGCAACAACAAAAGGATTTGATTTTGAAAGCTTGGGGATTCGAGGGAAAGCGTATGAGCAGCTCAAAAGAGAAATTGAACGCCCCAACGGCATGATTGTGACAACCGGACCGACCGGTTCCGGAAAAACAACGACCCTCTATTCGATTCTCACAAAACTGAACACCGCGGACACAAAAATAATTACCATCGAAGATCCGGTTGAATATCAATTAAAGGGCATCAACCAAAGCCAAGTGGATCCAAGTAAGGGCTATACGTTTGCCGGCGGACTTCGCTCCATTGTCCGTCAAGACCCGGACGTGGTTCTTGTTGGTGAAATCCGCGATCTAGAAACTGCGGAGGTTGCGATTCAGGCAGCCTTAACCGGTCACCTTGTCGTTTCGACCATCCATACGAATTCCGCCGCGGGGACAATTCCTCGCTTCCTCTCCATGGGCGTAAAACCATTTCTTTTGGCTCCCGCCATGAACGCGATGGTTGGGCAGCGACTAGTCCGACGTATTTGTGAACAATGTAAAATAGAAGACCCGCTCACGCCGGAGATTATGGATCGCATCACCAAAACGCTGGCAACGCTCCCCGCGGATTCAGGCGCGAAAATTGATCTCAATAATCTTAAATTCTATAAAGGGCAAGGGTGCGAAGCATGCCATAAACTTGCGTACAAAGGCCGTGTTGGCATCTACGAAGTCATGACAATGGATAAGGAAATCGAAAAAATGATTTTGGGTGGACAAATTTCCGAATACGACATGCAAGATATCGGCATCAAAAACGGCATGATCACCATGCTCCAAGACGGACTCCTTAAAGCCGCCGATGGTTTCACCACCCCCGAAGAAGTCTTCCGCGTCGCGGAGTAAAGCGTTCCCTCTCCTCTTTTTTTTGTCATCCTGCCTGCCCGCCTTTGGCGGGGCCCCGCTGAAAGCGGTGGTCGAAGGATCTACAGGGTCGAGAACTTCCTCTCGCCCTCCCGATTCCCATAATCAAACCGAATCCAGCGCATCCTCTTTGGCAGGATGCGTTTTATTTTCTCCGCCCACTCAATCACGATAAGCGTGTCTTTTCGTCCAAGATAATCCTCCAGCCCAAGCTCCAAAAGCTGTTCTGGCTTTTTTATTCTATACGCGTCAATGTGTATAAAAGTTGTAAGTTGTAAGTTGTAAGTTGTAAGTTCGTATACCTGCATCCGAAGAAACGTTGGGCTCTTGACCGCACGCTTTATCCCAAGTGCTTTTGCGACACCCTGCACAAACGTCGTCTTCCCCGCGCCAAGATCACCCACTAAACCAACCACATCCCCACCCTTCCACGTTTTCACCAACCGCGCGGCAAGTTCTTGCGTCTCCTCCGCATTCTTTGTATAAAAAGTTTTCATAAATCTATAGTACAGGAATTAAAAAATTTGAGCGAGTTACAAAAAGCAAGACCCCCTTTCGGAGGTCTTAT
>JAUSHC010000071.1 GCA_030648795.1 bacterium
TCAAAAAGTTGTGCGAGGAAAAGTCGTTTTTGCTCGGGCGTGATCTCGCGAAAATGAAGCGGTTTATTCCCGACGATCGTCGTGACGAGTTGATCGGCGAATTGTGCCCCCCTATCCATGGCGATGGAAAGCCGATCAATGGTCGTTATCGTATACGTAAGCGCGCGTACTTGCCGTCCAATAAGCGGTAACGCTCCTACAAATCGAAAGCTCTTGAGATCTTCTTGCACTGCGCGCAAATAATACTGTGCGCTCGCGATATTGGTGCGTGCATAAGCAAACTGTTGGTTCTTGAGAAGCGTCACACTATACAGAAGATAATCTTTTGCCTTTTGCGTATGGTCAACAATACGCATGAGTGATCGCGCGGCAAAAACGCTGTACACACCAAGTGCGATAACAATAACAAGCAACAAAAAAAATACCCACGGATTTTTTTTCTTCCGCTCGACGACGTAATGATCAAGAAAATTAGCGGGTCGAATACTATACATATTAAATTTCTAATTCACCTAATTTCTAATTGACCTAAAAAAGCTCCAAACCCTAATGACTAAAACTTGGTGCTTGAGGATTGGGTATTGTTTAGACCTGCCTGCCAGCAGGCAGGAATTAGACCAATTAGAGTACTTAGGAATTGTTACGAATGCCCCACTTTAAAAAGTATTTTATACCGCTCGCAATATGCGCGCGTGTCGCAAAAGAAAAAAGTGTATGCAATCCCGTTGCTTCCGCTGAAAGACGCTGATGAAAGTGCGTCAGCATCGCTTTCGGCTCATACCATACTTCAAATCCTTCTTTCCAGAACCGCCGACACCAATCAATATCTTCAAAATAGAGAAAGTAGCGTTCATCCATAAGCCCCGCGCGTTCGATGGCGCTTCGTCGCGCTAGAATCGCCGCGCCCAACAACCAATCGACCTTGTGCGGTTTCGTATGATCAACATCGCTCATGCAATAATGATCAATCGCTCGCCGCGCAAATGCAAAACGTCCTAACGGTGTTCGACGATACAAGGGAATCCACACATCAGGAAAACGGAATCGAGAATGTTGTAACGTGCCATCAGGATGCGTAAGACGAGGTCCTACTGCCGCCGCCTTCGGATGCTCATCAAGAAACGCTAAAAGGTGCTGCAGTGCGCCTTCATGAATCACAATATCGGGATTCATGAGAAAGCAATACTTCCCTCTCGCTCGCCGAATCCCCTCATTATTCCCCGCGCCAAAACCAACATTACGCGAATTATGAATTACGAATAACGAATTACGCAAAGAATGATCTGCATGATTCTTCATTCTTAATTCTTCATTCGTTAACCATTCCGCACTTCCATCTTTCGACGCATTATCAACGACGATCACTTCAGTAGACTTCGGGAGGGATGACGCAAAGAGGCGCTTGAGGCAATACTTCAGGAGCCCTTTTGTTTCGTAGTTGACAATGATGATCGAAAGGAGCGGAACATCTGACGCATTGCTGCGGGTGACTGACGACGATGAGACATAATCCATCGCCGTTTCTGGAGCATGGTTGACCATAAACGAATAAGACTTGGAAACAGTTGTACTGTTCTCGGTTCTCGTAAAAGAATCCAAAAAAGTTTAACACACTCGCGAAAAAAAATCAAGGGGGCGTCGTGCAGGAAATTTTTTCTATCATCATTTTTTATAAGGAGAAAAAAATGATTACGCCATGAGAGCGCGCGTAAGTAGGCGGGTACGCGATTGCGCCGTTCTCGTCCGAAGGTCCGATGATGCCACGCGACGGCTTTGGGCGTATACCACGATAACCATCCGAACCATTGCAAACGCCATGCGAGATCCGCATCTTCCTTGTATGAAAAAAAATCGCTGTCAAAAAATTCACGATGTCCTTCACGCCGCATACTCACGTCGACAAGCGCCCGCAGTCGATAGAGGACGAACGCACCTGATACGCCAAGCACCGGTCCTTCGCGGTACTGTCCACGATCGCTCTCACCATAGCCTCGTTCTCGCATCATGCGCGATCGCGTCATGACGAGCCCTGTTGAATCAATCGTAGAGAGCTTTTGCAGTGTCGTCAATCCATCCGTTGTCACAAATTGCGCGCGAAGAATTCTCCCCCCAATACTTCCGAGACGATCATTGTGCATCATGGCGTCCAACAAAATTGCGCACGCATGCTCTTCAAGAATGCAATCCGGATTCACCACAAGAACAAAACGTGCCTTCCTGCGAACTGCTTCACGGATATGATGATTATGCGCGTGCGCAAAACCGATGTTCTCTTTCTCGCGAAAGAGCGTCGCGGGATACGGCAATGTGGGAAGAAGCTCTGAAAGACGAAGCACCGTATCATCGGTTGACGCGTTATCCGTTACGAGCAACTCCAAATTTTGTTCCGTCTGTTGTCGCAAAGATACAAAAAGTTGCTCAAGATAATGTGATGAGTTCCATGTAACAAGACTGATGATAAGGCGATGTTCCATGCGAGTGTTGTTAAAATTTTGAGCGAAGCGAATAAAATTTTCTACAATCGAGCACCCCGCCTTCTAAGCCCTCTGTAAAAAGTTTGTAGCGTAATAATCGTATCGCTAATGTTACACCGTTTGTTCGTCGAGATAAGAGCATAGAGGGCTGGGTAACGGTTTTACAGCACTCACGCCTTGCGTTCGTGCGTAAAACTCGTCATGTTTTTTCCGTTACCCAAAATCCAAGTTTCTTGCCCAATGCTAATCGTGTTTGCGCTTCAATCGCCGGAATCGAACCGAACAAAATAATCGTTACCGGAAGAAGTATCCATTGCACAAGCATTATGAGAGACGAAAATGGATGACGTTTCCCGGGATGCGGAGGGAGGAGGAGTAGCGAGAGAATCGCTGAAACAAAAATACCGATCATTGCCAATCGCAATAATGATTCAAGAACAAACGGCGTATTGTGATACAACGCACTTTTTTGCAATGCATCCCCTGCAAACCAAAATGGGAAGCGTCCGAGTACAAAAATAAGAAGGGGGGCAGTAGCCCAAGAAAACATTCCCTCACCAAGATTCCAGAGATAAAAAAATTTTGTTGAACGAGGAATAGTATTTTTTTGAAAAAAGAAATGCCAAAGCATGTACGGAAAATGTTCAATGCCCCATGCCCAGCGCCGTTGTTGCTTATAGAGATTCACGAGACTTCTCCAAAGACTATCAACCATGACGGTATTCATCGATACAGGAATATAGAGGGGTTGCACGCGGTAATTTCCTTGATAATGAATAAGTCCTTGAAGAAAAATGCGCGAGTCTTCGGTGACAATGCGCTTTTCCCAAAAACCCACATCAACAAGCGCCTGCCAACTCATGCTGTGTGAAGAAAATGTAAAGAGGCGTTCCGGTCGTACAAGTTCGGTCATCAGCCAAAACGTCGTGCCAAACGATGCCACGCGAATAAAGACATTCGACTCCCAGATGTTGTTGTTATAGAGCGCTACCGGTTGGTAGGATACACGCTGCCGATCCGGTGTTGAACAATAGATATACGTTAAATAAGAAAAGTACTGGGGGTGAACGATCGTGTCGATATCAAATGTAGATACAATGCAGTCACTATATGCAATATGCTTCGCGTCAATATATTCCTGCACTTTTTCCCCCGCATAATGCAAGTTTGATCCTTTTCCAGGAATTTCGTCCGGAAGATTGCGTGGATGTAGTGTTACAAGAAAATCAAAAAATACTCCCTGAAATTCATGTTGAAGTGTCTCTGCGATTTTTAAAAAATGTTCCCGATCGCGTTCTTCTCCCGCAAGAATAATGAGAAAGTGCTTTGTATCGTAACGCACGGTAGAAAGTGCTTGCAATGTTTTTCGGATGACACTGATTGGCTCTTTGTATGTGGGCAAGAAGATGCAATGAATAATCGTACGCCAAGGAAGCGACGACGCGTGCAGACGCTTGTCCCATGCGATGGATACATGTTCACGATAACGACGCCACGCGATGAGAAGATAAAAAACAAAATACGTTACGCGAAACAGCCAATAGAGGTCAAAGGCGATAATCGCATACAGCGCGATAATTGGCGCGGTAAAAGAAAGAACGACTGATCCGATAAGCGTTGTCCAAACAACAATGGCGGGAATCACCTCAAAAAATCGATAGTGCAATGATGGTCGCATATATACTCTATCCTATCATGTCACGCATAAATAGAAAAACCCTCCGACCATGGTCAGAGGGTTTTTCGCGCTCTTCTAATTATTTGTGTGAGGATAAATCTTTGCGAAGGTGATCGAGAAATCGTGTTGCGTGTTCTTTTCCACCAAGACCGAACGCAAGCCCTCCTGCAATCGCGAGCATCGCAACAAATGCAGTGAACAAACTCTGAATGAGTTCTTCTGCAATTTGCAATTGATTCAACGCTGCAAGAAATGTAAATACGAGTAATGCCCATTTTGCGATACCAGAGAGAAACTCCGCACCGGCAAACTTTGTCATTTCAACAGAACGATGGACTATTTGAGAAACAAAATTTGCGACAAGCGTACCGATAAGAAGAATTACTGCCGCAATGATGACATTCGGAAGGTAAGCAACGACCGTGCTCAAAAATTCAGACAATTGCGTCCACTGCAACACATCTGCCGCGGCAAGAAATGTTACGATCAGTAAAAACCACTTCACGAGCCATCCAAAAAGAGCGGGCGCGTTCAGATGCACTCCTGCTCGTTCAAAAACTTCTGAAATACGAAGTGCGTCGACCGCTTTATCGATCTTTAAAAGAAGCACAAGACGTTGCGCGAGACGTCCAAGCGCAGCAGCTATTATCCATCCAAAAATAAGAACAAGGATCGCACCAATAAAATCAGGCAAAAAAAGTATAAAACTCTCCCATAAATTACGGAAGGCGAAGCCCACGCTATCCGTAATCACTGATAAAAAGTCGGCCATAGGCGTATGTGTATAAAAAATTAAAACCTAATTAAAATAACTTATCCACAAGTAGTATATCATACTTTACCTTCTTCGTGAGAAACATCCAAAAAGGAAAAAATGATGCAGAGTAAAAGGATTCCAATGCCAAGGGGATGGTTCAAATACGGGCTGAAGATGTTCGTAAGAAGCAGCGCAATAAAACCGAAAAACAAACCAGTTGTCAGTTGTCCAGCCACCTGTTGGGATTGATATGGTAGGCGGGATCCCGCCAAAGGCGGTGGTAAGTTGTCAGTTGTAAGATAAAGTCGTTTTCCGATCATCCAAAGTAAAACACAATAAACCAGTGTGCCTAAAAAACCGAACTTAAGCAGGAGATCCAAATATCCCCACTCAAACGCATACGTCGTATAAAAATTATTTCCACGCGCGCTTGATTCGACAATACGAGGATCACTCGACTTATATGTCACGGTTGTGCCAAACCCGGCACCCAAAAACCAATGCTCGGAAATTCGATTGAGCAACGGCGGCAAAAGACTCCATCGACTCCCAATCCCCGCTTCCTGCGTTTCTGTCGCTCGATCTTCTATAAGACTGGCGAGTGATCCTCCCGCTGTACGCGGATACGGGAAATTCATCACTGCAAAAATAAGAAAAAAACCCACAACACCAATGCTCATAATCTCGACACACTTCTTCCATTCGCGCACATACAGTAACGCAATAGAAAGAGTGACAATGCCGGCGAGCCAAAAACTGCGCGAGAGGGAAAGAAGGAGCGAGGCGAGGCATACAACATGTAACATGTAACGTGTAACACGATCGAAAATATTTTTCGAACGAGGTAGGAAAAAAAGCAGGAAAAAAGCTATCAACACGTAGATCTGGCTTTGAAAAAATATACGGGCAAACGTAGGGTTTAATACGGTTATCTCTCCTACGCCCGTTGTGCGCACCCATCGATACAGGGGAAGAAAAACGCCACCTAATGGATCGTGCGCATAAATAAAAAGGATTGCGAGCGCTTTTAATGATAACGAGAACACCGCAGCAAAAAGAATGGAAAGCGTATGATCGAAATGCTCTTTTGTACGTAGTGTCGAAAGAAAAGGGAAAAGTAATAAAAAGAACAGCCAGGCATTCGCATCAAAAAAAGCATCCGCGGGTGTATTGCGAAAAAATCCTTGCACTGCCGAAAACAAAATGACGAAAAAAAATAGAAACACCCAGCGGATGATTGGGCGTTGTATTGCATGCCGCCAAAAATCACGTTCATTTTTATTCGTTAAAAAACGTGCACACCACACACTCATGACAACGAGCCAAAGTGCGATGCGCAACGAAATCATCGTTCCCCCGACTACCCAAAAGAAAAGAAATCCTTTCGAGCCAATAAAAAGTTCGGCGAGAATCGCATAGCATCCATATTCCAATTTCCAAAAAGTCACGAGCGCGACAAGGGCGACAATGAAAAAGAATGCGATGGTGTTGAATTGCGGCAAAAGATAACCGAATATCGAAAGAAGTTCAAACAAGACTATAAAAAGAAATGTTCGATAAAAAAATGGATTGCGCATCGTCATACAAATAGAGAAAGAAGCAAACGAAACGGAACAGCGGCGATATTCAACGCGTATGCCGCCCACTCGCCGTGTTTTCGAAAATAATACAGCAGGCTTTTTGAATACATCCACTGCTTTTTCATCGTAAGTACTTGCGCAAAACTTTCACCGCCGTGATGCAGAACGACCGCATCCGGTGTATACCACACCTCCCATCCCGCGCTCTTCGCTCGTTTGCAATAATCCACTTCTTCAAACCAAATAAAAAACTTCTCATCAAGCATGCCGATAGCATTGATGAGTTCCCGACGAATCAAAAACGCAGCGCCCATCACTTGATCAACCTGCTGTGCTTTTGTGTAATCAATATCCGTCGCAAGGTATCGTTTTGGGCTCATGCCAAGAGAAAAGAGCAACGGTCCCCAAGCATTGGGAAATCTTCGCACGCTCGGCTGAAGCGTCCCATCGCTATTCAAAAGCTTCGGTCCAAGAATCCCCGAGCGAGGATGGGTTTCCATGAACCGAAGCATCATGTACAACACTGAGTGTTGTACAAAGTTCGGTGTTGTACAAAGTTCGGTATCGGGATTCAAAAGCAAAATATATTTCCCTTTCGCCTGCGCGATTGCCTGATTATTCGCAGCGGCAAAACCTCGGTTAGTCGAATTATGAATAATGAATAATGAATTATGGAATGGGTGGCGTCCATTATTCCTGATTCCTGATTCATAATTCACAAGCCACTCGCGAGTGGCGTCTTGTGACGCGTTATCGACGACAAAGACCTCGAACGACAGACCCTCGGCGCCCGCTGCAATCGACGCAAGGCAACACTCCAAATATTTCCGCACGTTCCAACTTACGATAATGATCGAAAGGTCCATAAGCGATGCATGGTAAAACTCCAAAAAACACCGACGCTGATTGTAAGCGCCTTTCCCCAAAGATCAAACCAGTATAATTGCGTCACGGTTATAAAAAGAATACCTTGTGACAAGAGAAGCGCAACGACATTGACGAGTAAAAATTTTAAAAATTGTCCCCTATGAAGAGGCGAGGGGTTAACAAACGTCCAATGCTTATTCCAAAAAAAGCTCCACACCATCACCAGTGCGTACGAAAAAAGATTTGCAGCCAAAAAATAAAATCCGACTACCCTTGTTAATGCAATATAAACAACAAAATCAAGCGCAGTATTCGACGCACCAACAATTGCATACTTAAAAAGCGGCGGCATGTTTACTCCCGCACAAACGCTACTGCCATTCCTCCTCTCCAGCTTTTCTCCCGCGTAAAAAATTGCCGCATCAAAGTTCCATCACTGGAAAAAATCTTCACATGCGGACCGCCGTTCGAACGGGGAACAGCGATAATCTCATCACGTCCGTCGCCATTGGTATCTCCACTGGAAATGACAACCCCTCCGCGAAACGACGACACATAGGCAAGAAAAGTACTCGCACGCACATCTTTTTTCCATACACGAACTTCCGGCACTCCCCTTCCCCGCGCAGTAATGATTTCTTGCGCACCATCACCGTCCGTATCAGCAAGCGCCAAGCTTAACGGCCCCACATCTTCATCGTACGCGAAAAAAGAAAATTTTTCCTCACCAAACACATTCGTAACGCGAACGACGGGTTTTGCACTTCGTTTTGTCGCAAAGACAAGATCATCAATACCATCACCGTCCACATCGCCCACGCGCACTTCCGATCCATAGAGCCACGCATCCGTAAATGGAGAAAGGGTTAATTCTTGCTCACCGGAGTTTGAAAATATGCGCACTTCATTTTGTCGCTCGCCTGTCGGCGAAACAACAATCTCTTTTTTCCCGTCAGGATTCGGGTCACCAATATCAACGCTTATCCCTCCACGGTATGATGGTTCGAAAGCAAAAAATTGCCCAAAAAGATCCCCGAGCGCGGTAAAGATGCGAACATGCGGACCACCGCCCTGCCCGCCCGAAACAATAATTTCATCGTGATCATCGCCATTAACATCGCGCGCGATAAGATTGATTTCTTTTCGATACGACGAAGAAAAAGGGAACCATTCCCGCATATGCGTGCCATCGATCCGCAGCATCATCGTACGCACCGGCTCACGACCGTCCATATGTGCAACAGCCAACAACGCACTCTTCGATGTTTTTTGTTTCGCGAGCGCAAGAATACGTTCGCGGTCAGGAGAAGATTGTAAAAGCGCAATTGATCGAGCAATATTTAATCGTCCGGTCCCCACCCGCCCGCCATACACAGGATCAGCGGATGCAAGTGTATCCGCTCCTTCGCGAAGAAACGCACGAACGGCATCCGGAGAAAGCGTCGGGTCAACAGATCGCGCGAGCGCAGCAGCTCCTGATACAAGAGCGGTTGCAAACGATGTTCCGGACCATTGCGTCGCATACAGCGAGAGCAAATTGAAACGAGGTGACGTGACGACTGTCGAAAGGATATCTGTCCCCGGAGCCGCAATATCAACACATCGTGAACCAAAATGCGAAAAAAGAGTTTTTGCGTCATTGCGATCAGTCGCGGCAACGCCAATAACATAGCGCACACCATCATCCCCACGAGCGCATGCGGGATAGCGCGGATGAATATCAAGATCAACCCCGGAACCTGTTGCGCTGTCATTCCCTGCGGCGGAAACAACAACAATTCCTTTTACATATGCACGGCGCAATGCTTGCGTCAACAGTGCTGAACGAATACTCGATTCAAAACTCAAATTAATGACACTTGCGCCATTTGCAACGGCATAATCAATCGCCGCAACAACGCGCTGCATTTCCCCTTTTCCTCCGCTTGTGAGCGCACGCAGCGCCATGATGCGCACATGCGGCGCAACACCGCTCATTCCCAGAGCATTATTTTGAGAAGCAGCGATAAGTCCTGCAACCAAAGTCCCGTGATTGAAATTAAGTGGATGCGCATTCCCCTCTTCTTCATTTTCAAATTTTGGATTCGGAGTTCCGGTATTGGTGAGAAAATCCCAGCCCATGCGGTCATCAACATACCCATTATGATCATCATCAATGCCATTATCGGGAATCTCACCGTTATTCACCCAAAGCGTATCGACAAGGTCTTCGTGATCCACCATCACGCCCGAATCAATGACCGCAACTACAACATCACGCAACCCTATTGTTGTTTCCCATGCTTCAGGCGCATGGATTTTTTGCAGATACCACTGATCCGCATACAAAGGATCATTCGGTACAACCGCGGCAGAAGCGGAAATACCCAAAAAGAGTAATCCTCCTACGAAAAAAGTTAAAAGGGATACACGCATGACGATTTTTTATTTTTTTATATCCCCACCGCCGATGGCCACCGCCGATGGCGGGGTCCCGTAGTATGCGGTGACGGGGCCCCGCATTATGCGGTGGCGCGCAATTCCATCGCCGTCGCAATGCGCTGCACCGCAACAATAAACGCCGCTGTACGAAGATCGGTGGCGTGTTGCTCTGCTGTTTTCCATATCTCGTTGAACGCTACCGTCATCTTTTCCTGTAGTTGCTTTCGCACGACATCTTCTGTCCATGACACGCCTTGCAAATTTTGCGCCCATTCAAAGTACGACACCGTCACCCCGCCCGCGTTCGCCAAAATATCCGGAATAACAACCACTTTTTTCTTTCGAAAAATATCATCCGCATCCGGCGTAGTTGGACCGTTCGCCATTTCAAGTATCACCGATGCTTTGACGCGCTTTGCGTTTTTTCCTGTCAGTTGATTTTCAAGCGCCGAAGGAACCAACACATTGCAGGGCAATTCAAGAAGTTTTTCATTCGTTATTGATTTCGTATCGGGAAATCCAACGACAGTACCGGTTTTTTTCTTCCATTGCAACACTTCGCGCGGATTCATGCCGAGTCCTTGCTTGTCCCAAATACCGCCCTTCGAATCCGAAAGTCCAACCACGCGATACCCCGCGTCATGCATGCGAAGCGCAAGGTAATACCCGACGTTCCCCAACCCCTGCACCACCACGCGTGTATCTTTCGGCTTTAATTTCAATTTCTTCGCAAGCTCTTCAAAAATAATAAACCCACCGTCTCCCGTCGCCGTTTCTCGTCCAAGACTCCCGCCAAGCGCCAATGGTTTCCCCGTAACGACGGCAAGATCCGTATGTCCCATAATTTTCGCGTACTCATCCACAATCCATGCCATGATTTGCGGAGTAGTGTAGACATCCGGCGCTGGCACATCGCGACGGGATCCAATCACGTCTTTCAAGAGTCGCGTGTACGATCTCGTAAGGCGTTCGAGCTCGCCCACGGATAATTTTTTCGGATCTACGCGAATGCCGCCTTTGCCCCCGCCAAACGGAATATCCGCCACCGCGCATTTCATCGCCATCCAAAACGCCAGCGCTTTTACCTCATCAAGATTCGCGTCGGGGTGATAGCGAATGCCGCCTTTAAACGGTCCACGCGCGTCGTTATATTGCACGCGATATCCATCGAAGACTCGCGTAGTGCCATCATCCATACGCACCGGTACAGCGACTTGCACGGTACGCTTTGGTGTACGCAATTGCGCGAGAGTTCCCGGGGCAACGGTAATAAAACTCGCCGCGCGTTCCAGTTGCGCAAGCGCTGATCGAAACGGATTGATGGTAGCCATAGATAGAATATTCGTCATTGCGAGCCCCAAAGGGGCGTGGCAATCTGATTTTTCCAAAGGAATTATGAGATTGCTTCGTCACTCTGTTCCTCGCAATGACATGCTAAAGTTAGTTTCTGACACTTTTAGTATACGAAATTATTAAGAAGAATACAAACAACGTCTGTAAAAAAATAGTGGAAACTGCAATTCATTTAGTGTCAACGCACTAGAGAGATTGGCTAGAGGCAATCTCATGAACCACAATTTCCACTCGGGTAAAAGCGGGGGTGATGTTTCGCGGTATCGACCGCGAATGAGATTTGTGTGAATAAACCTCAATAGGAAGCCATCTCCGCCCGCTCTATAATACTGTTGGGGACGCATCGATATCGGACCTCTCGGGGATTGCGTAAACAATCCCGCGACGCGCTATAAGGGAGTATGGAGTGCCGCTGCACTCAAACAAACACACATCGAGGGTACCGTGAAGCTCGATACGCTCGTCCCGACCTCTCCCAACAACAAAAATAGTGTAACAAAAAGCGCGTTCATTGACAAGAACGATAAAATACGGTAATACAAGTGCAGGCTGTTCTGTCACAACTGAAAAAATCTCTTTTGGAGGAGTTGCACATGATCAAAAAGCTGGATGTAAGGACGTGGGGAACGAGGAAGATTTACTACGACCCGCTAAAAAAAGTGGGTGGAAAAGGAGAACTCGTAGAAGTTTTCTCCGTACCGGACACGAACGAAGGCGTTGCGATGGACGCGCAAGGACGTTTCTACGTTTCCAATGCAAAGCAAAATCGTTGGACGCGTACGGAACACGGCATCTTCGAAGTCGAACGCATGCTATGGGAAATGATGCTCGGGTATCGCATCGAACTTCCAAGCATTGAGGCACTGCGTGAGGAAGCGCAGAAACTCAACATCGAATTCGAAACGCTCGACATCGGAGACCCCGATGTGCAAGATCGTGTACGCGAACAAATCATCGCCATCGCGGAGCCTCTTGCGCACGTACGGAGCGAACCAAAGAAAGCGGCACGTAAGCAAATCGTCGTGTGCTTGCTCTTCCGCGATAAACTGGGACGCCTCAATATCGGCGTCTTCCGCGCGAGAACGATCGCGGCGTTGAATCGACTCTTTGACCGCATCAAAGAAATCAAGGGCATTCAACGACACATCTTCATGCGACTCGCCGGTGTACAGACGATCGCGCGGTGCGTAACGTTTGTGCTTAATACGGCAGAAGAAAATCTTGGAAGCGCTATACGTGTCCTCGAAAATGGGCAACGAGAAGAAGCAAAGGATCTGCTCATTATGGCGGGCAAAGACGTGCGGCAACTCACGGTCGGCCCTCTTCTGCAAACGCAAGCGCTCATCATCCAACCGCTTCGTGAAGCGCTCAAGGCGATGCAGGGGGGTAATGATGCGGAGGCAACAGAGAAGATGCGCTTCGCACTTCACGCATTGCGCCTGAAGCGCCAGCGCGTTCGGCTCGAAGCACTCCTTCTGCAATTCGTTGCTCTGCGAAAGAAAAGCGAACCGACGGAATGTTTGCAACCGTGGTTTGCGCGCATCACGACGATGCTTATGCACGTTGAAGGAGAAGAAAACACATCGAGAACCGAACTGCTTTCTTCAGCGCTCAAGCTGTGGGAGCTTCGCACCACGCTAAAAGAACTCGATGAAGTACAAAAGCAACTGAAAAAAGTGGCACACGCACTCTAAGGAGGATGTGCTATGCCTTATCTAAAAAAACCGCAAGAAATCCTTGCGGAAAAGTGCATCCCAAATCCTGTGGGAACAACGCACTATGGCGGCTATTTCTACGAACGGGACGACTTCTGGTGGTATGCAAGCGGAGTCCCTGTCGAAGCAGAGCTGAAACAAGCTCTGGAGAGAAAATGGAAAGATGAAGGAGGCGTGCCTCCCGACGTCCTGTAGCAACAACTACAGGACTTTTATTGCCTGCCTCACCGGCAGGCAGGTCAGCCAGACCGAGAGGCGGATGTAGCAATTTCCCCCAAAATTTCCCGGACGATTTGGCGTTCATCCCAAGGAACACGATTATCCCCTATTGCCATTGCGGTCTCGGCGCCCTTTCCCGTGATCGTCACCACGTCACCCGGCTTCGCGCGTTCGAGTGCATAACGAATCGCCGCGCGGCGATCAAGCGTGCGCCAATAATTTTTTTCTTTTTCTTTACCGGATTTTTTCACACCCGCTTCCACTTCATCTAAAATGCGTTCAGGGTCTTCATGAAACGGATCTTCGTTTGTCAGTACGACAAAATCCGCAACGCGTCCGGCAATTTCGCCCAAGATCGGCCGCTTCGCGCGATCGCGTTCTCCTGTTGCACCAAACACCCACCACCATCGCGCACCCTTCGCCAATATTTCACCACGCACCACCTCCGCAAGCTTTTCAAACGAATCCGGCGTCACCGCATAATCGATCATCGCTATAAACGACTGCCCTTCATCGATACGCTCAAGTCGTCCGGGAATTCCTTTAACGCTTTGCAACGCGTGTCGTGCGACGTCATGTGGAATACCCAGTACCGTTGCAACAGCAAAGGCGGCGCACGCGTTCGCGAGAGTAAAACGCCCGGGAATTTGTAATGGGGTCGCCAATGATTTTTGCGTGATAAAATTCTTTTCTTCCACTTCTTGTGGTCGCGCGCCAAATCCATATGCACTACGCACATCGGAACGATAACGCAAAAAACTTGGCGCACTTGGATCATCCGCATTCACCACCGTAACGCGCGGCACATTTTTTCCGTCAATGATTTTTTTTGAACGACTGGCAACCATTGCGAACAAACGTTCTTTCGCCTTCCGATACCGATCAAGCGTCTTGTGATAATCCAAATGTTCGTGCGTTACATTGGTAAGGACCGCAACATCATAAGCTATTGCGTGTACGCGATACTGATTCAGCGCATGGGACGTTGTTTCGACTACCGCGTACGTGTCTCCCGCTGCAACCATCGCAGCAAGCAATCGTTGCAGCTGCCAACAATTTTTAAGACTCGTCATCTTCGTTTCATTTACGCGCTCCTCTCCACCAATACGAATAACGATCGTTGAGATGAGTCCAACGCGCAATCCCCTCGCTTCAAGCACCGTCGTAATGAAATGCGCTGTTGTCGTTTTTCCGTTCGTCCCCGTAACACCGATGACCACAAGCTTTCGCGACGGATGCCCATACCAAATATCCGCCAAAATCGCGGATAAACGATGGTAACAATTAAGAAGATATTTTGGAATAAATCGTCGGGGCATAAAGAATAGACACTCATTAAAGCTGTATGGTATCATACACTATATGAAAACAAAACTGCAAAAAAAGGTTCGTATCATTCAACGAAAAAAAATTGCGCCAAAACGAGTAATCAAGCGATCTGCACCTCGAACAAAAAAAACAGTCATTCTGCAAAGCGAATCACTTTCTGCACGCGTCCACCAACCGCGACGAACATGGCGCAAACCGCTCTCGTACTTCTTGAATCGTCTTTTTAACCTCGATCCGTATCGCGACTTCGGAATCCTCGATGAACTCATTGGGGGTCTTTTTGTTTTCATGTTCATCGCGACAACCATTACCGTTATTTTTGGAAAAGAAATAAATACTGCGTGGGTTGACACCAACAACGCCGATTGGCAAAAAGGAACAAAGCAGTATGTGGAAATTGTCGGCTCTGACATTCGGCTTGAAGGGCAAGGAGGCGGATGGATGAAACATTCCACCATGATCGAAAAAAATATTACTGCAATAACAATGCTCGATGCTTCTTCCGGGTGGGCAGTGGGAGAAGAAGGAACAATACTTCGCATAACCCTGAAAGATAATGAAGTAACATGGCAAAATTTTTCCGGCACCACTCAAGATAATCTCTGGGGCGTGGCATTCGCGGATGCGTCATTCGGATTTGCTGTCGGAGATAATGGCACGATACTCAAATGGAATGGATCATCGTGGACGGCGATGGAATCGGAAACAGCCTTATCACTTCTTGGTATTGCGCTTCCAGGAAGAGACAATGGCGTCGCGGTTGGGGAGGGCGGAACGATTCTTGAGTGGAACGGAAGCGCATGGACTCTTGTTGATCCAAGTCCAACGGATCAATTTCTCTCGAGCGTGGCAATCGCGAACGATCGCGTACTCGTCGTCGGAGAAGCTGGCGCAATTATCACGCGGGATGGCGCATCGTGGTCTGTTATGCAGCAATCACTCACCACGAATAATTTTCTTGCGGTAAAAATCATCCCGCTCTCATCGGATAGATTCCTTGGTATCGCGGTTGGAGAAGGCGGAACGATTCTTCATTGGAACGGATCATTCTGGTCAAAAAAGAAAGGCAGCGGACCGGATTTGAACAGCGTCGCGATTATAAACGGCAGTACAGCGGTTGCGGGAGGAAGCGATGGTGCGGTTGCGCGATGGGACGGATCCGCATGGAACACGGAAAATGTCGATACGGGAGAGAGTATCTTAAGCATTGCCGCTCCGACGTCAACAATACATGTCGCCGTGGGGAGTATGGGGTTTGTCGCAACGTATAAAGGAATCACCTACGAAAAGGAAGGCATATACGAATCCGCTACAAAAGACGCGGGCAAAGAAGTGGTATGGGACACCATCCAATGGGGTAAAAGCGGCACAACAATTCGATTACAAGTCGCCGCGAACAATGACAATAAAACGTGGGATGATACCAGTTTTGTTGGTCCTGACAGCACGAAAGAAAGCTATTATACGAATACCAACGGAGAAAAAATTTCTCCATCGTTCGGAAAAAAACGGTATCTTCGCTATCGCGCTTTTTTAACAACGAGCAATACAAGTACCACGCCATCTCTGCAGGCAGTAACGATCAACTCAAAAGAAGAAATCACCGACGAACCTCCTCCGGAAAAAAAGAAAGAGCTACCACCACCTGAACCGAAAGAAGTAGAAAAAATAAGTCCTGAAATTCCTCCACCGCCGACGCCAGAAAAAAATCTCCCGGCGCCCGAAGAAACAAAAGTCGATACAGAAAAAAGTGTTACAACAACTCCGACGCCCGGCGAAGCCGGGGTCGGAGTCCCGACCCCTACGGGCGTCGGGACAGGGAGCGGCGGAGGAACTGCGCAACGCGTTGTCAGTCCGCAGCTCGTCACACCGACAACAAACGCCCTTCTGCAAATCGAGGCACTCGCCTTCCAATGGGAACCAACCGAAGCAACAACGTCGTACATGTTACAAATTGATCGAACACCATCGTTCAGCTCTCCCCTCGTACAAACAACGGTAGCCACGACATCGTACACAAACTCGACAGCGCTTCCCGCCGGTTCATATTTCTGGCGCGTACTTCCTGATATCACCGCAACCTCCGAACGCCGCGGTGATTGGTCGAGCGCGGCAACATTCACATTGACCGACAAGCCTCCGCTTCCGAAAGTCGCTTCACCGACACTATCAAAACCCATTGGCGTTGACTCAAATACAGTAACGCTTGAAGGAATCGCCTTCCCTCACGCAACAGTGCGTATCATTATCACTTCGAATATTGTAGAAAAAACCGTTGTAGCGGACGAAAACGGCGCATGGCGCATTGATGTGGATCGATCGCTCTTCGCATCCGGACAGCACCTGGCGCAAGCGCAAATCTTTACCACGGAAGGACAAGTAACCCCTGCTGTCGCCATTGGCGAATTCTTCATCCCCTTCCCTCCGCCACCGACAAAAAGCGCTGCTGTCGCAACCGCCAGAGCAATCGGAGTCGCCGCAACACAGGTAAGTGACGCGACAAAAAAAGCGGCACGGAAAACGGTTGAAGAAACAGTTGTCGTCGCCGAAAAAACAGAAAAGATTATTCAGGAGAACAAAACCGAGACGCAAGTTGCTCTTGGTGCAGCCGTCCCAATCGTCACAATCGCAAACCCGACAGTGCTTCCGATGCTCTCGAATCTCCACTTCCTTTTCTTTCACTTCATCTCTGGTTTTCTCTCGCTCTTCGGCATCAAACGCAAACGTCGACCATGGGGCATTGTCTATGACGCAATCACAAAAGAACCCATCGGACTTGTCATTATTCGCCTTTTTGACGCAAGTAGTAAAAAACTTCTCGAAACGCAAGTGACGGATAACGAAGGACGATTTGGGTTTCTTGTACAACCAAGTTCGTATACGCTTGAAGTGGTGAAACAAGACTTTGCCTACCCATCAACACTCGTAACGGGAAAAACAGATGGGGATTACGAGGACACATACCATGGCGAAGCGCTAGCAACAAAAGAAGGCGTGATCAATGTTTCTGTCCCGTTGGATCCGCTCAATCGAAAAGAAGCACGCAGAAAGCAACCACTTTTACTTGCTGCAAAAAGTACCATGCACACGCTTGCACTCCCGCTTCTCATTGTGGGCTGGGCATCCAGCTGGCTGGTCATGCTCTTCGCCTATTCACCAACAAACCTTGCAATGACATTTATTTATCTGTTCTTCGCGATCATCCATGTCGTGCTCTTGCCAAAGAAATTCCGCCCATGGGGCACGGTATTCTCCGCGAACTCTCTTGAACCCGTTCCGCTTGCCGTCATTTCGATCATTGATACAAAATTCAACCGCGTATTGAAGTCACGCCTCACCGACTACTCCGGCCGCTTCAACTTCTTGCCTCCGGCAGGCGAATACAAGTTGAGTGTCAAAAAAGAGGGCTTCGACTTCCCGTCGAAAACCAAACCCGAAACGCGTAAATTCCGCAACCTCTACTTCGGACAAAATATTATCGTGAAAAAAGAAAAGGCCATCGTCTCAACCGACGTCCCAGTGGAGAAGAGATAAAATACTTGCGTATTCCCTCCTTTTTTAAAGGAGGGTTAGGGAGGATTTAAAAAGATGCGCTTATAAAATCCCGATCATGATCGGGATTTTTTTATTGACATTTCTTTTATAAATATGCTTAAATAAAGTCTGCTGATCCATAACGGATTATGCAAAAAACACCACACCAAGGAGAAGTGCCATGAAGAAGCTCCTGATCATCACCGTCGTGACCGTTGCTGGATGTCTACTTATTGGGCATACCATGCACATCATCAGGGCAAGTACCGAGTTCGGCAACACCGTGACTGCCCTCGAATCCGAGGTCAACGAGTACTACACCACGACCAGCGTGAAGGCCGCGGAAAAAACGCTCGAGCTCGCACGACCGTACATGGACCTCAAAGACCAGGGTCGGTTCGAACAGCGACTCGAAACGCTGAAAGAGCCGTGGGGAATGTCCCATGACTCCTCCTACGGATTCATCTGGGCTATCATGGAAAATATGGAGAAGTGGGCTGTTCGACAGCTCAACGCTAAAGGAGAGGTGGTCATCAGCCGCGAAATGACCCGAGCAGCTCTAATCCAGGAGCCAGCATATCTAGAGATCCTTCAACTCATGGAGGCTCTCGAGAAAATGGAGAATTTCAGCGACAATCTCCGCTATGCCGACAACGATCGGCCCAAGTCAAACAAGGAATTTGAGGTTGCCCGTGCCCGCTTCAGCGAGCAGAAGAAGGTCATCGAAGCCCTGCTCACTAAGTAAAGCATGGCGGGATGTGATGAATCTTTCTAAGACCGACGCGCCTCATTGCATCAGTACCACGGGTTCCGCACTACGGTGTCGGGACCTTTTTTCTTTTCCAAAAAAATACCTCGACCGAATGAACGATCGAGGCAGTGGAGCCGCCTCGCCCCTCCTACACCACCTGTTTCACCAGTGCCAAGTAGGGCACCAAGCTTTTGCCCGTCATTTCAGCGGGTTGTTTTATTCCGTAGAGATCCAAAATCGTCGGCGCAACGTCCGCAAGTAACCCAATCGGATTGATCATATTCTGCGCGGCAAAAAGCTCGTCCTCCGTCTTCTCACTTTTCAACGCCGCATCAATAAAAAAGAGCGGTACGGGATTTGTCGAATGCTCTTTATCAATTTCGCCCGTCACTTCATTCACCACCACCTCCGCATTGCCATGATCTGCGGTGATCAAAACCTTTCCCTGTTTCGCAAGCGCCGCTTCCACCACGCGACCGATCGCCGTATCAACTGCCTCGACTGCCTGCACCGTCGCGGCATAATTACCCGTATGCGCAACCATATCCGGATTCGCGTAATTCACAACATACAGCGCATACCCGCCTTCTTTAATTTTTGCCACAAGTTTATCCGTGACTCCTGCCGCGCTCATCTCCGGCTTTTCATCATAAGTCGCAACCGCGGGAGACGGCACAAGATCGCGCTCTTCTCCTTTAAACGCTTCTTCCTGTCCTCCATTTAAAAAATACGTCACATGCGCATATTTTTCCGTTTCCGCGATATGATACTGTTTCCACCCTTGTTCTGAAATAACGCGCGCTAGAGGCATTGTAATAAGCTCCGGCGCAAACGCAACATCCACCGGAAGCCCTTTTTCATATTCCATCATGGTCGTAAACTGCAGATCTTTGATTTTCTCTCCGCGATCAAAACTTTTCATTTCGGGAAGCACAAACGCTTGTGCCAATTGTCGCGCACGATCCGGACGAAAATTAAAAAAGATAACACTGTCCCCCGCCTTGACAAGCCCGATCGGCTGGTCTTTTTTATCCACAATAACCGTCGGGATAATCATTTCATCCGTCACTTTTTTCTTATAAGATTCCTTAAGAAGCGCGAGGGGGTCACGCGCTTTTTCCCCCTCACCTTTCACCATCGCGTCATACATTTTTTTTGTCCGATCCCACACGTTATTGCGATCCATTGCATAATAGCGGCCGCCCACCGTTGCAATAGCCCCGAGCTTTGCCGTCTTCATAACTTCAGTCAATGTTGTGAGAAAACTCAAACCAACCGCGGGAGCAGTATCACGACCATCGGTGATCGCATGCACTTTCACGTTCGTAAACTTTTGTTCTTTGCACACGTACAACAGTGCGTGCAAATGTTCGAGGTGCGCATGGACGCCACCGTTCGATACCATACCAACAAGATGCAACGTCGAATCATTTTTGCGACAATGATCAACAGCTTTCAAAAACTTTTCATTTTTGAAAAAAGACTTATCCGCGATGGCAACGCTAATACGTGGCAAGCTTTGATAAATCACTTTCCCCGCGCCAATATTCAAATGCCCCACCTCGGAATTTCCCATTTCACCAAATGATAAACCAACGTACTGCTCCGCGGCATTGAGTGACGCGTACGGATAATTTTTAATGAGTCCGTCGATGACCGGCTTTGAAGCATTCGCAATCGGATTCTTCTCCGGGTTCGCATAGAGCCCGTAGCCGTCAACAACAATCAAAACGATTGGATTCGGTTGTTTCATTTGAGTGCTTTTTTTATCTGTGTTGCTGTAATCGGACCTTTCCTTAATAATCGCACACTTTTACCTATACAATCAACTACGGTGGATGCGGAACGTTTTGGAAGTAGACCGGCATCAATCAAAAGATCAGGACGTGCATGTCGCTTCTCGAAGACTGCAATAATCTTTTTTGGATCATACAACGAGGGCTCATTCGCAAGATTTGCGGATGTTGCAGTAATAGGCTTTCCATACATGCGTACGAGCGCACGCGCAAACGGATGCGAAGAAACACGAATACCTACGGTGCCATCCGCGCGAGCACATGGAAATTTCGCACCAATCTTTGGAGAAACACGAAGAGTGAGTGCTCCGGGCAAAAATGCGTTCCAAAGACGTTCCGCATCTTGAGAAAAAAACGCGTATTGTTTTGCCATTACTTTACTCGCCATCAAAACCGAAAGGGGCTTCCCTTCCTCACGCCCTTTGATACGAAAAATTTTTGCAACAGCACCGCTTTTTGTACTGTCAACGCCAATGCCATACGACGTCTCCGTCGGATATACAACAACCCCGCCTCGACGCAATAGACGAACACTCTCTTTCAACACTTCCTTCCAATTTTTTTCCGATAAAACAATATGCTTCATGCTTCATGCTCCACAATATGCAACCGACGCTGCAAATACTTCGTTACTTCAAGTGCAACAGAAACGCTTGCCGCGAGCCCACCGGCGATCATCCACTCTGTAAGCGAAAGGGTTCGTGTGCCAAAAATCGCATGAAAAAAAGGAACATGCACGATTGCAATAAGTAAAAATAATTCCCAAAGAATCGCGGCGTTAAGCCAACGATTCGCAAAGGTTCGATGCAGAACCGAGAGACGATCAGAACGAAAATTATACGCTTTAAAAAATTGAATAAGCGTAAGAGAAACGAACGTCATTGTCATCGCATGGTTAATATCTCCATATGTTGTGAGCACCCATGTAAAAATCCCCACATTAACCGCCGTAGACCATAGTCCACCAACCATCATGAGCGTAACTACCGGTCGAGTAAAAATACCTTTGTTTCGATCGCGTGGCGGACGATCCATAAGATCATCTTCGGGCGGATCCATCGCAAGCGCGAGCGCGGGCAACCCATCGGTTGCAAGATTCACATACAAAATTTGTACTGCGGAAAGTGGGAGTGGTAACCCAAGAAGCGCCGTGCCAGCCATAAGCCCGATTTCTCCGATATTCGATGAAAGAAGATACATGAGATATTTTTTGATGTTGGAAAAAATACCCCTCCCCTCCTCCACCGCCGCGACAATAGACGCAAAATTATCGTCGGTGAGTGTCATTGCTGCCGCTTCTCTCGTGACATCGGTTCCGGTAATACCCATCGCAATACCAATATCCGCCTTTTTGAGTGCCGGTGCATCATTCACACCATCTCCTGTCATGGCAACAATCTTCCCTCGTTGCTGTAATGCCGTCACTACACGCAATTTATGCGCTGGCGATACACGCGCATATACTTCAATGGTCATAATGGTGCTCGCAAAATCCGAATCATTCATCGCGTCAAGTTCAACGCCCGTTACCACCTTCCCTTTTTGCAAAATACCCAGCTCGCGAGCGATTGCCTCTGCAGTAATAGGATGATCTCCCGTAATCATCACCACCTTAATCCCCGCCTGCTGACATCGCTCCACCGCCGCTTTCGCTTCAACGCGAGGCGGATCCATCATCCCGACCAATCCGAGAAATGTCATATCCTGTTCCGCTGTTTTCAATTCTGCGTTCGATTTTTCCGCAATCGCCAGTACACGAAGTGCCCCACCGGCAATATTCTTTTCGGCTTTCAAAATCGCCTCACGGTCCTTTTCGGTAAGCGGAACAATTCCCTTTTCTGTTCGTAGTCGTGTGCATGTCGCAAGAATCATTTCCGGCGCCCCTTTCGCATACGCAATCACCCCATCTTTTACCGTATGCAATGTCGTCATGCGTTTTGTTTCTGCGCTGAATGGAATTTCCTGCACACGCGGGAATTGATTGTCAAGATCACCCTTATGCAACCCCGCTTTCGCCGCAACAACAACAAGCGCTCCTTCCGTTGGATCCCCTTTCATGTGCCAAAGACCATCCGATTCATGTTGCTGCAGGTGCGCATCAGAGGCAAGCGATCCTGCGCGGAGTAACTGGATGAGTGGCTCGAATGGATCAATCGCAACACCGTCGCGAGAAAAATGACCGCGTGGATCATACCCGGAGCCGGAGACATCCAACATGTGTCCCGCAACATAGACTTTTCGCACGGTCATCTCATCTTTTGTAAGTGTCCCCGTTTTATCAGAACAAATCACTGATGTACTTCCCAGTGTTTCAACCGCAGATAATCGTCGCACCAACGCATGCCGCTTCACCATTCGCTGTACGCCAAACGCAAGTGAGATTGTGACAACAGCGGGTAATGCCTCGGGGACCACCGCGACAGCAAGTGCAATGCCGAAAATAAACATTTCAATAAACGATTGTCCGCGAGCAACACCAACTGCAACAATGATCGCGACAATCACCAGTGCCACTCGCGCAAGCACGTGTCCCAAACGGTTAAGATTCTTCTGCAGTGGCGTAAGCTCTGTTTTGACGTGTTGAAGCATTGTCGCAATGGAACCGAATTCAGTACGCATACCGGTCGCCGTTGTTACTGCTCTTCCACGCCCATAGCTTACGATTGTTCCCGCATACACCATGTTCTTTCGATCAGCAACCGCTGCAGTATCCTTGCGAATGATTTCCGTATGCTTTTCGACGGATACGGATTCGCCAGTAAGCACTCCTTCGTCCGCTTTTAAATTCACCACTTCAATCATACGTGCGTCTGCGGGAACTTTATCGCCCGCTTTTAACAACAACACGTCTCCCGGAACAACATCATGCGCGAAAATTTCTTCCTCTTCTCCGTCACGCAATACCGTCGCCATCGGCGCCGCCATTTTTCGCAACGCTTCAATCGCTTTCTCCGCGCGATATTCTTGTAAAAATCCAAGGATTACTGCAAACAATACGATCACCGCAATGGCAATCGCTTCAATGCTGTGCCCCAAAAAAAATGAAAGTGTCGTTGCAATGAGCAAAATAACGACAAGCACATTTTTGAATTGTCCGACAAAGAGCTCCAATGCGCTTGTACGCGTTCCCGCACGAAGTTCATTTCTGCCAAATTCGGAAAGTCGTCTGCCCGCCTCTTCACTCGAAAGTCCGTGCGGATCAGAACCCACATGCGTAAATACATCCTCGATTGAAGATGTATGCCATAAAAATGGTGTTGCAATTATTGGCTTCATAACTCAATAGGTTCGACTTATTTTTTGGTATTGATTTGAAAAATAAAACGGATAGTCGTTCCGGTGGGCTCACTATGCTTCACATCTTCTTTTCTAACCGTTTTTATTTCCATCGTTCCTCCCAATTGATGCATGCTCTCACGAGTAGAAATTAAACCCAGCCCACCTCCACGCCCTTCAGCTTTCGTTGAAACTTTTTTTGCGCCTTGTGCTAATCCATCCAGAATATGCTGTGGTATTCCATCTCCATCATCTTTAACCTCGATAATCAATTCATTACCTTGCTTATAAGCATTGATAATAATGTTTGGTGTTTCTCCTAAGACAAAATCTTCTCGTCCTTGTGCTGCATTATCAATAACATTAGATAAGGACACTGCAAGTGTTTCTGTCCATGCTTTCTGCAAATTGCCCAACTTTATAGCTTCACGTTGATGCGTCCGCAATCCACCATCAGGTAGTGTTCTTAATTGCTGATCAAAAATAGTAAGGTCTGGAGCTATATTCATAGTAAACCGAGTATTCCATCGCTCCTGCCTTTGTATCATTCTTTTTCCGTTTGGATCAAGAATCTCGCGGAGATCTACATCTGCAATATTATAAATCTTCTCATCTCTAACATCATTCTTTGATTGTTCAAATAATTGCTCGTTTTTCATATGTAAATCATACCACAAAAACCCTTGCCTTGCACTTCTTCTTCTGGTACAATAAAAAACATCGTTTAGAGTACAATAGGATTGGAGAGGAGAAACAATACTTTAAAAAAAATTTGTCCAAACCTGGGGTCGGTAGCTCAGCTGGTAGAGCAGTGCCCTTTTAAGGCAATGGTCCCGGGTTCGATCCCCGGCCGACCCAAGGTTTGGACAAATTATCGGTACCCGCCAATAGCTTCGCAATTTGGCGGGCCCGCCTGAATGGCCGCGGAGGCCTTTCGGCGGGGAGCAGTGCCCTTTTAAGGCAATGGTCCCGGGTTCGATCCTCCCGCCACTACTACTCAGTCTCAATGAAGGCGGGACCCCGTCGTAGGCGGTGGCCGGCCGACTCATAACAAAACATCTCACCTTGTGTGGGATGTTTTGTTATGAACCCGACCCCGCTCCGACCTCGGTCGGAGCGGGGTATCTGGGCGGGTACGTTATGAGAGGAGGTCCGATCGCGATCGGACCAGTATTCATTGCAATCGGTTGCCCTTCATCCTCGCGGCAAGCCGCGAGGTATTCGGGTATACATAATAAACAAAAACCCCCGTGTGTAGTACACGAGGGTGAACCTTGAACCTTATCCAACCATAGGAGTCGTCGTGGCGTACTGCCGCAAAAACTCCCGCGGCGCGCCGGCGAGCTGACGATCGAGTTCGGCGATGTTCCGCCGAATGATAGGCTTCTCTCTCGGCAAACACGTATGCAGCTCGTGTAGAAGCGAAAACTTCGCCTTAAGCAAAGTCTCGTACTGTTCGTAGCTCATTGGGAATCCTCCTAAGAATTCACGTTGAATCAGAATGAAACCAATGTATTTCTTTTTGAAACAACAGAGCATCATAGCATAGATCCCCGCTCCTGTCAATACAGTAACCCTGTATTAACTGCACTCGCTCGGGATAGCAAACTTCATTTGCTCTCCTCTCGCTCGCTTGTCAATAACATGTGCGGAACATTCACTTGCGCGACAATAGATGAGAGGGTAAGCTAAAAGAACTATGCCCGACAGACAAAACACATCTTCCACAATAGAAAAAATACCACCACAAAATAATGAGGCGGAACAATCGCTGTTGGGCTCGCTTTTGATTGATCGCGATGCCATCATCAAAGTGATTGATATCGTGCATGCGCAAGATTTCTACAAAGATACCCATCGCATGATCTTCGAGGCAATGCTTCAGCTTTTTTCCCAGCATGAACCGATTGATATTCTTTCGCTGACGAGCCGCCTCTCCGACATGAAGCAATTGGAAAGCATCGGAGGACGCACCTATCTTGTTTCACTCGCAAACTCGGTCCCCACATCTTCACACATCACAACGTACGCAAATATCGTCCAAAAAAAAGCAACGCTCCGTCGATTGATCGAAGCGGCAACGGATATTACGCGGCTCGGCTATGATGAAGCGGAAGATACAGAGCTTGTCCTTGACCAAGCGGAGGAACGGCTCTTTTCCGTTTCACAAAAATATTTAAAACGCGCATTTGTTCATCTGCGTGAAGCGCTCACCGAAGCGTTCGAACGTATTGACGAACTCCACAAAGAATCAGGAAAATTGCGCGGCCTTACCACCGGGTTTCGTGATCTTGATAACATCTTGGCAGGACTCCAAAAATCCGACCTCGTGATCTTGGCGGCACGACCTTCGGTTGGAAAAACAAGCTTGGCGCTCGATATTGCTCGACATGTCGGTACACGCGCGAAAGTTCCTGTTGGCATCTTTTCGCTTGAAATGTCCAAAGATCAGTTGGTGGATCGGCTGCTCTGTGCCGAGGCGAATGTTGATCTCTGGAAAATGCGTACGGGACGGCTCTCCGACCGCGAAGGCGACGACGATTTCCCTCGCATTGGACATGCGATGGGAGTGCTTTCCGAGGCGCCTATCTATATTGATGACTCTTCATCATCAAACATCATGGAGATTCGAGCGCGCGCGCGTCGCTTGCAATCAGAAAAGGGACTAGGGCTTTTGGTGATTGACTATCTGCAACTTATGGAGGGTCCAAGTAAAGCGGAAGGGCGCGTGCAAGAAATTTCACAAATCACCCGATCGTTAAAATCACTTGCCCGCGAGTTGAATATTCCCATCCTTGCCCTTTCGCAGCTTTCTCGCGCCACGGAAGCCCGTTCCCCCGCGATTCCAAAACTTTCAGACTTACGTGAAAGTGGATCCATCGAACAAGATGCGGACGTTGTTATGTTTATCTATCGGCGCGTCACGGACAAAGGATTAAAAGACATACTCCCTGAACAAAAACATATCGCTGAAATTCACATCGCAAAACATCGCAACGGCCCGACGGGCGTTGTCGAACTCTTCTTCGATGAAGGACGGGCAAACTTCAAGAATCTTGAAAAGAAACAGGGCGTTTCGTTCTAAGAATAATACACATGTTCCCCCGCTCCATCCAGCATCTTATCGAAGTCTTCCAAAAAATCCTGCCGGGTGTTGGACCAAAAACCGCCGAACGGTTTGCGTTGGCATTAGTACGAAAGGATGTGCCGCACGTGCAAGCGCTTCTCGATGCGATTGGAAACATAAAAAAACAGATCACGACATGCACGATCTGTTTTGATTTTGCTGAAAAAACCCCGTGTGTGATTTGTGCCGACCCACGGCGCGACGGTTCATTACTCTGCGTTGTCGCTGATCCGCAAGGCATCCTCGCCATCGAAAAAACCGGCGCATACAAAGGACGGTATCTCGTGCTCGGCGGACTGCTCTCCCCTATTGAAGGACGAACGCCGGATCAACTCAAAATAAAAGACCTGCAAACAAAATGTACAACACTCGGTGTTGTACAAATAAAAGAAATAATTTTAGCGTTTGATTCCACTATGGACGGGGAAGCAACCGTTCTCTACATTAAACGGTTACTCGCACAATCAAAAATTCAAGTGACGCGCCTCGCGCGCGGACTCCCGATGGGCTCCGACGTTGAATACGCAGATGAAATCACGCTCACCGACGCGTTGCAAGGCCGCCGGAATGTATAAAAAAGGAGGTAGTGTCCGCTGTAGGAACCACCACCTCCGCCCCTGGGACCGTGAGCGCTTTTGTGCGCTCTCCCAATTGCCGGTTCGCGGCCGGCTCTAGACCGTAACGATGATGTACGTAATGATCAACTTGTTGCTCAAGTCTTTCATCGTAAGAATCCTCCTTCCTTACGCCCGGCTACTACCCCCCGCTGATGATCAATCCGATAATGATGCGTTGCGTCATAGCGAGCCTCCTTTCTCCTTGCATGACAGTATACGAAATTTCGCTACACCAGTAAATAGTCTTCTTAACTATTATTACTCAACTGTTACTCGATCCATCGCATCCCCCACCTGAATGCGATCGACAACATCTTGTCCTGAAACAACGGCTCCAAAAACCGTATACAATGGTGGCAATGGATAATCCGAAAGCATAATGAAAAACTGCGACCCGTTGGTGTTTGGTCCGGAGTTTGCCATTGCGAGAATGCCCTTTGTGTATGAGCGCTTCACTGGTTCATCCGCAAATTGATATCCCGGTCCACCAGTGCCATTACCATTCGGATCGCCACCCTGAATCACAAATCCTTCTTCACGGCGATGGAATGTTAAGCCGTTGTAAAACCCGTCTTTTGCAAGCGTAAGAAAATTGCTCACGGTTTTTGGCGCTTCATCCCCGAATAACTCGACCACAATCTCCCCCTTCGCAGTAACAATGCGAACTTTTTTTCCGTTGCGTTCTGCATCCGGCAACACAGCGGGAGGTGCGGTATACGTTTTCCTTTCAGTAACGACTGGCGAAGGCGTCAATATCGTTGCCCGTTCTTCTACGGGTTTTGATGAACGCAATTTCCAAAATAGTATCGCGCCGACTATAACAATGACAACTCCAATGATAAGATACATAGATTTTTTCATAATGTTATTTCAACCCATTCTGCTGGAGCGGTAAACCCATCCCCGCAGATTGTTTCAATTAATGCCGTACACACTTTATATGGATCCATATTCGCCGCCGGACGACGATCTTCGATATATCCATAGCCCTGCTTCGCTGTCGCCATCGGAATGCGGATGGATGCGCCACGATCCGAAACGCCGTAACGGAACGTATTGATGTCACACGTCTCATGCCGCCCGGTCAAACGCTTATCGTTTTCCGCACCATAGACGCTCATGTGCTGTTTGTGGCGCTCTCCCAATTTCTTGCATGCTGCGGTGGCAACGTCCATTCCCCCCGGCTCGCGCATCGCTTTCGTGCTGAAATTCGTATGCGCACCCGCACCGTTCCAGTCACCGGCTATCGGCTTCGGATCAAGCCGCGCTGAAATACCGAACTGGTCACCAAGACGATATAAAATCCATCGTGCAAACCATAATTGATCGGCAACAGCAGGCGCGCCAATAGCGCCAATTTGAAACTCCCACTGCGACGGCATCACTTCGGCGTTTGTGCCGGCAATGGCAAGTCCCGCCTTCATACATGCGGTCGTATGCGCTTCAATGAGTGGCGTGCCATACACCTCATCGCTTCCCACTCCGCAGTAATATCGCCCTTGTGGCGCAGGAAATCCGGCGCCTGCGGGCCAGCGATACGGACGAATGCCATCCGCATCATAGAGCGTATATTCCTGTTCAATCCCAAACCACGGTTCGTGCGCTTTATACTTTTCGCTCGCCTCACGCAATCGAGCGCGAGTATTACTTTTGTGCACCGACCCATCTGCATTAAACACTTCGCACATCACAAGAATGTGCGGCTCCCCACGAATGGGGTCGGGAATAAAGGAAACGGGCTTCAAGGCACAATCGCTGTTTTTCGTTTCCGCTTGTTCTGTGCTCGAACCATCAAATCCCCAGTCGGGAATATCCTGAACGGTTTGCGGAGGTTTTGAAAGAATTTTTGTTTTTGAACGCAATTTCGCGCAAGGCTTTCGCCCGTCGACCCAAATATATTCTGCTTTTGTCATCATAATAAAAAATTCTTTTTTTATTGTCATTGCGAGCTCCGACCGCCGCCGGAGCGTGGCAATCTCGCGTTTTGCTAAAAGATTTAAGATTGTCCCGCCACGGCGGGATCCCGCCAGAGGCGGTGACTTCGTCGTCTTACTCCCACCGCCGTTGGCGGGGCCCCGCACGATGCGGTGGCTCGCAATGACGGCGATGTGAATAACTATTTTCATTTTACTGTGTCGCATCGAGTGCTGTCAAAATATCTTTTGGAACGGGTACGGGATCGCGCGGCTTTGTCTTCCCCGGATATCGCCAGACGCTTACAATGACTTTTGACTTTATGACTTTAGGGACTTTCGACTTTTCAGTATACATCACCCAAATCTCCGTTGGACGTTTTTCACTTCCCGTAGTCTGCATACAGGCAACGGTATCTTCAGCAATACCTTCTTCCCGTCGCTCCGGACGCTCCATTACTCGCTTTACCCGCGCCTCCGACAGTCCATAAAACCGCATCTTCTCCGCCGCATGCTTTGTCCACTGCAGTGTCGGGGTATTTTTCAGTTGCTTATACTGCACAAAATAAAAATTCGAAACTCAAAATCCTAAATCCTAAACAATATCAAAACCCAAATAACTAAAATCAGAAACATTTTTGATTTAAGATTTTGAACATTTAGATTTGTTTAGGATTTGGTGCTTAGAATTTTGGATTTTTTCTATCAATTGGCGGATAGAGTTGCGGATCAATCGTACGAGTGAAACACCCTTTCCCTATTCCATGTTGCCAGTTTTCAGAATACCCACCCCGCATAACGGGATATGGTTTTGTTTCAATCGGAGAAGGCGTGTTATTCACATCTGTAGTAAACGTTGCGCAGAGTTCAAACTGTAACGGTGCAAGTACGCGATAGTCATAAGTGACTCCTGTTACCGGATCCACCGGCGGTGCAAAACCGCGTATCTGATCTTTTAGACCATCAAGAGTTTCTGGTAATTTTTCTTTACTCTGCCAATAATTAACAACCTCGTATTGCACACTCTGCAAATCTTGCGTGCGACGCTCATCGAATCGCACTGCACGGCGATGTGACGGCGATCCGATAAGAAAAAACCCAAGTACAACTCCGGCGAAGACAACGACGATCGTTCCGCCGACAAATATACGGATCGCGGGTACGCGCGCCTTCAATTCCCACAGATAGTAATAAAAGACAGCGGCAGCAATCACCAACACCGCAAGCACTTTCAAAATAAATCGAGCAGTCATCTCTCCATCAAGTAACGTATAGAGTAGTGTGACCAAGTCGGTGATAATGACAATTGCCGCAAGAAAAAGAGTTAAATACACAATCCAGCGACGGAGACGCACGTCCTGATACTCCGGCTTCGCTCGTTCACGGACAAGAAACCGTGTCACGAAAAAATACACGGGAAACACCACGATGATAGACGCAATCGCAAAGCGCAATGATCCATACTCGTCACCGTTATACCCAAGCAGATCCGGAAAATACACATTCACAATACTAAACAACAGCCGCCCGAATGCGAATGAGACGAGATAAAGGGCGATGATGGATAAAAGGTGAAGAAAAATATCGCGGACGGTGTTTGATGGTTTTGGTTCCATAGTATTAAAATAATTTAGCGTTATGCATTATTTTTTTAGGTTTCATGGTTTTTATTGGTTGTTCACTTTCCAATTCCTGCGCCGATCTTCGATATGCGCAATATTCGCACCCGTCACTCCATTTCGGCAACTCCCCCATTAAACATTTTTTCGCGGCGTGTAATGCGCCCTCCACCCATGCGTCATCGCTCTCGTATGGTAAAAGCTTTATCGAAAACTCCAACTTCGCATCAAACGCTTCCACATCGCGTCTGCCGTTACAGTATACAAAATATCCGACATTGGAAACCGCAAATCCATTCTGACGAAGAAGCCACTGATAAATTTCCATCTGTCGTTTGTACCCGTCTTGCCAATCCGCGTCGAGATTCACCTCGCCATCTTTGGATGTAGACTTGTAATCAACGACAATCAATTCTTTCTTCGGATTCTGCCACACATCATCAACTGCTCCCGTCACAAAAAGATTCGTGGACACATGCAGGTATTGTACCCCGGTAAAATTGTGCCGCCATCTGTCGAGATTGTTATGCGCGAACGGAATCGCATCAACGCCATACGCTTTCATGAGTGGATGCGCGGTTCCTTTTGCGCGATGCACGTCAAATTCTTTTTTGAGCAAATGATCAACAGCGGAATTCAGATTAAACGGATACCCTTGTGGCTGACCCACGCCCAAGCGCAAATCAAGATAAAAGCACCGTGGACAGCGAGTAAAATTCTCAATCCGCGACCGGCTGAATTTAAAAGGTGTTTTTGATGCTGGGTCAAAAAGATTGCGTCCCCGCTTGCCGTTTGGTTTGTTGAACATGCATATAGTGTAGCACGAAATATGCGAAACACGACAGATGACCCGCCTCTCGGCTTGACTCATACCTCCGCTTCGCTGCGGTGCCAGCAGGCGCATACTCGGCGGGTTATTTTTGCAGACGCCATTCACCTCTTTGAGGATTCTGACGGCAAAAATAAAAAAACCCTGTGACCGCGTGTCACAGGGCGCATACGTTTTTCGGGTGCATGCGAGCCCCTTTTTCCTTTGAATGGGAATGATGACGCGCACCGCCATCCTTCCCGCTACATCGTCTCGTCCCGTTGCGGACGAAGACGAATCTCGAAAAAAGGTCGCTTCTTAAGGTCGTTGAGAATCGCCTTAGCGACTTCTTTTTGTACTTCTTCTCCTTTGTCTTTCGATTCCTCGATCGCCTTGAGCATTCTTTCTCGGTCATACCAAGAGAGGCCGACGATCACCCTGATCTTCACCTGGAGCTCTTGCATGAAATAAGCCATGACGCGCCACCTTTCTGTATTTCATCCGGAGACGGGAGCGAGGCTTTCCTCGCAATGTCGCCTCACTCCCGCTCCGGTTTTGGTTAGTGTTGCGTACCTGGGTACGGAGGCTTTTGCAATGGCGGCAAGATCCTCATCACCGCAAGAGTCTCTTCATCTTCCTCCGTAGCAATCACGATGATCACAAACGGAAAATTGTCCTTCCAATGAAGCCATCCATCCGTCTTCCACGCCAACATATTATGATGAGGCGTATTCATGACACACCGCCTTTCATCGCGTTCTCGGCCAGGACTGTGCAAATTCATCCAAGATGCACATAATACTGCGTCTTGAATTTTTTTGGACAGCCGTAATGACTTGCTTCGCTCGCTCCTCCGCGGGCGACAACGTCTTCTTCTGCGTACACGGCAGAGGAAGGTGTAAAGACGAAAATCCAATATGCTTTCGCATATCCCTTCCTCCTTTTGCTGGTTGTCAAAGAAACATCTGTTACGCCCCGACATCTGCCTCCAAACACATGTCGACTCGCAACTCTTAATTTAAAAACCCACTCCCGATGTGCGGGGTGGGCTTTTCAATTTCTGGTATGCTTCTTTCTTAAATCATGTTCCTTTGAAAGCCCACTCCACGCACTGGCGTGCAAATAAGAGAAATGACTGCATTCATAATAAATACAAATGCACTCACTTCCCAAGTGAGGTGGGACTTATAGCTTTGAAAATCAAATTGATTCGTTCGATCGTTCATAACCTTCCTACTGTAGCGTATAAAGGGAGATCTGTCAACCCCGCACCTTTTCTGCGATATCTTTCTAATAATTTATGCCTTCCTAAAACACGTTTTTACAATGAAAATCGTCTGGAATAGCTCGATAAAGCGCATAAGCGCTTGTCGCAGAAAAGGTGCGGGGTCAAGGATAACATGAAAGAAAACGAGAAATCCCATTTTTTGTTACATTTTCTAATGAATCCGCAATCTGCCGCAATTCCTCCGAGCGGCGTTGACGACGAAGCGGGCATGGCTTCCGCTAACGGCGGAAGAGCGGAGGAGGAAAGCAGTGAGTCGCCTCGCAGGGGCGACGAACGAAGCGAGGAGGGATGCGGCGGAGTGCGGAGTACCCCTACCGCTTTACCCGCTTTCGTTCATTCGCGTTCAAAATCTTCTTCCGAATGCGAAAACTCTTCGGCGTTACTTCGACAAACTCATCGTCACCAACATACTCAAGTGTCTCTTCCAAACTCATTGCGCGCGGTGTTGTCAACGCCTCGGCCTTTCCATCGCCCTTCGATCGCATGTTGGAGAGCTTTTTTGTTCTGCAAATATTCACTTCAATGTCTTCCGCTTTCGCGTTCTGCCCGACCACCATCCCTTCATACACTTGCACAGCTGGACCAATAAATAACGCCCCGCGTTCTTGTGCCATCAACAGACCATAGGTATTCGATATTCCCGCTTCAAACGCGACAAGCGACCCATGGGGATTAGCTGCGATATCACCCGCCACCGGCGCATAACCACAACACAACGTATTCATAATGCCGGTACCACGCGTATCGGTTAGAAACTCACTCCGAAAACCGATAAGACCACGCGTGGGAATTCGAAAATGAAAATGCGTGATGCCGTGACTCGAATGCATATTCAGCATCTCGCCCCTACGACGTCCCATTTTTTCAATGACGATTCCTTGATATTGCTCCGGTACATCCACCCACACATCCTCCACCGGTTCTTTTTCAATGCCCTCTTCTTGAATAAAAATAACTTCGGGACGCGACACATGGAATTCGTAGCCTTCGCGTCGCATCTTTTCAATCAAAATCGCCAAGTGCAATTCTCCACGTCCAGATACAACAAAACTTTCCATTGTCTCGCCTTGATCCACATGCAATGCAACGTCAGTCTCCAGTTCTTTATATAATCGTTCACGCAAATGTCGCGACGTCACATACTCCCCTTCTTGTCCCGCAAACGGCGAATTATTCACCCCAAACATCATCTTTACTGTTGGTTTTTCAATATTAATCGGCGGAAGTGCCACTGGATTTTCTAGATCCGCAATCGTATCGCCGATATGAATGTTCGAAATTCCTGCAACCGCAACAAGGTCTCCCGCTTCAACGGACGGCACTTCTTTTCGTGTGAGCCCGTCAAAAACCATCGTCGCCATGACGCGTTGTTTTTCCATTTTTCCTTCGCGGTCAATGTGCATGATATCCGTCCCTGCGGTAATGGCGCCGGAATAAATACGACCGATCCCAAGCTTCCCTTTATAATTATCCGGCACGAGCGACACGACAAGCATCTGCAATGGCGCGTCGAGTTTTATTTGCGGCGGTGGGATGGATTTTATAATAGTATCAAACAACGGCTCAATGTTTTTCATTTTCGTAATGTCTGGTTCGAGCCCTGCCTTCGCCTGAATCGCCGACGCATACACCACGGGGAAATCCGTCTGCCTATCCGTCGCACCCAAGTCTACAAAAAGATCAAAGGTTTCATTCAACACCTCTTCACATCGCGCTTCCTTCAAATCCACTTTGTTGATGACGACAATTGCTTTGTGTCCCATCGCTAACGCCTTTTTGAGCACGAACCGTGTCTGTGGCATTGGTCCGTCTTTCGCGTCAATCAAAAGCAAAACACCGTCCGCCATTTTCAGCACACGTTCAACCTCACCACCGAAATCCGCGTGCCCGGGGGTATCGATAATATTGATCTTCGTACCCTTGTACATGACCGCGGCGTTCTTGGAAAAAATCGTAATACCGCGCTCGCGTTCAATGTCATTGCTGTCCATGATGCGTTCCGTCGACGCCGATTTTCCCATGGATGTTTCTGATTGTTTCAATAGCGAATCAACCAAGGTTGTTTTCCCGTGGTCGACGTGTGCAATGATGGCAATGTTTCGAATATCCATAACCAGTAACAATAACATCACCCCGTGAGACTATTCTTCAGTAATGAAAGAATAGAGGCCACGGTGTGTGAGTGATTAGTAAAAGAATAGTACTTTTGCATAGGGAATAGTCTCACGAGATTGACCCCGCATTGCGGGGGTTAGTGATGTTTTGTTACTGGGCATATTTACTGTAATTTTATACCCAAAAATCCCCTTTCGGGGACTTGGAAATCCAATACAATGATCCTAGCAGAAAAAAATAGTACTGTCCAATCCTTACGTATCACTCATATCGCAATGCTTCCATCGGACTTTTTTTTGCGGCTTGACGGGCGGGATACAATCCAAAAATAATACCAATGATTGCCGAAACGCTCAACCCAAGAAGGGTTGCATTTAAGGGGAACGCAAAGACCCATCCAAGTCCGACAACGCGACTTAAAATAAGTGCGACGAGAAAAGAAAGTATTGCGCCCAAGAGAATCCCCACAATACCGCCAACGCCCGTAAGCACCACCGCCTCCAAAAGAAATTGGAGTAAGATATCACGATCAGTCGCGCCAATCGCCTTGCGAAGCCCGATTTCACGCGTCCGTTCTGTCACGGCAACGAGCATGATGTTCATAATCCCCACACCGCCGACGAGCAGGGAAATAGCGGCGACTGCAACAAGCAAGAGCGTCAAAATATCAGTGATGGAACTGAACCGCGCAGCAAGATCAACTTGCGTCTGCACAAAAAAATCATCTTTCGAAGCATCCGTAATGCCATGCGATGCGCGCAACGTCGCTTGAATATCACGCACAGTTTCCGGGATGACGTCCTCGGACGACGCACGCATGATCAACCGATGAAAATGTTTTATGCCAAAAATATATTGTTGCGCGGTCGTATACGGCGCGATTGCCATTTCATCAAAATTGAAAAAATTCACTTGCCCCTTCTTCGGCAGAATGCCAATAATTTTAAAACTCCGCCCTTTGATTTTCATCTTCTCACCCAACGCATCTCCTCCATGAAATAATTCTTCTTTCACTTTTGATCCGATAACTACAACGTCCGATCGATTACGCACATCGTCCGCGGTAAACATTGCCCCCTCGCTCGGCACAATGTCAAACATTTCCTGCATGAATTCCGATGCGCCAAAAATAGTCAGACGAAATGTTTCGCCCGCGTACACCGCTGTTTCTCCGCCGAATACCACCGGCATGATCGTGTCCAATGTCGATACATTTTCTTTGCGATGAAGCGCTTCAATATCCTTTTCTTTAAGCGAGTCACTGAAAATTTGCGCAGCATCCGAGGGCCCTTTCGGTTCTCGCCCGGGAATAACGACGATGGTCTTCGAGCCAAGCCCTTGAATCTGCCCCAAAATCAAATCCTGCGCGCCCTGCCCCACGGACATCACAATCATGATTGCGGTAATACCAATAACAATACCAAGAATCGTCAATGCGGAGCGCGAACGATTTGTCCGTAGTCCTTTAATGGCAGTAAGAAAACTATGGCGAATGGTCATAGGTGTTTTGACGTTCGTTCGTCACTTTCAATATTCCCATCACGCACGCGGATAATGCGC
>JAUSHC010000052.1 GCA_030648795.1 bacterium
CAACGCCACGAAGACGCACCATGTCCTCATCAGGGTCGGTAACTTCAACACAGACCCACCGTCCAAAGAATTTGCAAAAATCCATCACTCGCTTTCGCCTCCATTCGCGTCTGTTTTGGACGGATCTTTGTGCATCTTTGAGACTCCCTCTCTCTTGTTTTGCCATGAACTACCCTCCCTCAATAGTCATAACCTCATCATACCTTCCGCATAAACTGATTGTCAAAATGATCAGTAGCGATACGAAGCATCCCCCAAAGCGCTAATGACTCACCAAATAACTCAAGGCTCTCCTCAAGCACGACGAGCACATTATAAAATTGCAGACTCACATCAAGACCATTTGAGAGTTCGGTAAAAATTGCTAAAAGAAAAAGAAAAATTCCCAATCCAAGTATTTTTCCGCCGCGTTCTTGGCGCAATGTGCGTACGAACGTAAGAAGAAAAATGAATGCAGCAATAATGAACGGACTTAAAATAATAAGCCAGTTGTACGTCGTGCTTCGAAAAAATGACGGGATAGGAATATGGAGATAGTTTGAAACATAGTACGTGATATTCTCGTGGAGTTCCGAAATTTCATCAAATCCAAAGCTCATGAAAAGAAACCCAAACATGCCCCACAGTACCCGTCGCCACCGTGTCGATGAAAGAAGGATCATACCAACCGCAAGAGCGGCAACGACAAGAAGCTGTGCTCCGCTCCAATACGCACCGGGAGTTCGTTCACGGTCGAGATTAAATAAATCGAATCGTGCGCCAAAAAAAATGTGAAGGGTAACCAAAAGCACATCAACTCCCAAAATAAAAAGAATGAATTTTTTACTATTATTCATAGATAATTTGAAATAAAAAGCTCGGCATAAAACTCACGCGGTCAAACCCATCCGCAGTCACAACATACACACGTCCCGCGTCATCAACCGTCACTCCCTGCAAATCGCGATACGATCGATGAAATTGAAAAAGTTTTTTGACGTTTCCGTCGGGTGTTATCATAAACACCGCGCCCCAGCCATTATCCGTCACCATAATTCTTCCGTCCGATAGCACCGTAATATCCTCCGGATTCTGTAAACGCGCAAACGGCGTCACGCTTTTCCCAAAGTCAACGCGAAATACCGCACCCGTTACATCATCGGTAACGACAAGCGCCTTTGTTGTTGCGTCATACGCGATTCCTTCCGGCGCCTGCCACAACGGATGCGACGGCTTCCACACTTCTGATTTTTTCCCGCGCACGAGCTTTGTCATTGACTTCTCCGACTCATCAATAACATACAATGTTCCATCAACCATAACAATGCCTTCCGGATGCTTCAGTCCATCGTTCTTCGTCCAAAGCGCCTCCCACTGCCCTTTTCCATCCGTTCGAAAAATCGTTCCTTGCGAACCATCCGACACATAGACATAGTCTGCATCTGCGGTCACGCTATCCGTATCGCGCAATACTTTCTTCGCATCCGGGAGCATCCCCCATCGCCCATTGTTCCATCGATAGATATTCCCCTTCCCCTCATTCGCCAGAAGTACTCCCCAGCGAGGATGATAAAAAAGATCATCCGTATGAGACAATCCATCGAAATATCCCGCAATGCGCGTCACCTGCATATCCGCCTGCACGACAGGACTTTTTGGGTCAAGCAATGGCCATGAAGCACTCACGCCCGCAACAAGAGTAATGATCAGCGCAAAAAATACGCTCTTTGCTGCAATGCGTCCACGTGAAGAAGTGGTATACGCATTCCGTATCCATGGCCATCGTTTCTCAAGAACAAGGAGAAATAACGCGCAAAAGAAAAGACTCGCTGCGGTGTGTTCAAATACTTCCTCAAGTCCATTAAAGAAATTCTTTAGTGCCCATAGCACCGACCACGCATCTGAAAAAATAAATGCTGGATCGATGGCAAAGGTATTTGCGAGTACCCGTAATTTTTCCCCCATAAAAATATCCACGGTATCCAACATCGTTGAGAAAAAATACACAATGCCACCAAGAACAAACGTCGCGCTGAAAAATGTGCGCTCCCGATACTCTGCAAGAAACGAGCGGAAGAAAATCACCAGTACCCCGAGCGCCACGACAGCGTATGTCATTGTGACAAGATCGGTTACATACGACGGAAGCCCCTCGACCCGAGCAACAAATGCTCCGATCGCCTCATGAATCTGCATGAGCTCATCTAATCCCGCATAGAGAAATGCACCGCCAATTAAGAGCCAAAACAGAGCGAGGAAGCGTTTTGTTTTTCCTTCTTTTTGATACAGGCGAGCAAGATAAACCGCCGCACCCGATGCGAGAAAAAGAAATCCGGACGTCGTATAGCGGATCCATGAATACTCCTCCATGAGCCGATGCGTCGTATCACCAAAAAAAACAATGAAAAGACTTACAAAAGACACGCATTGAATCCACCACAACAACCAATGCCGACGCTGCCCCCGAAGAAACAGCCACACGCATGACATCGAAAAAAGAATTCCAAAAACGAGAAGAATGGCAAACCGCAATACGCCCTCATAGGGCAATGGCGTGCCACGTACTGTTTCATACCACTGAAAAAACCATGGGAGCGCAAAAATGCTCACGACAAACCCGCTCCCAAACGCAGCACTCCAAAGAAAAAATAGTCGTGCAATGGATCGGATCATACTATGATGATTGATGCGTACTCCGAAGAGTATAAAAGCGATCAAATGTAGAACGCAAAAGTAACACTATCCCCGCAAGAAAACACGATCCGCCAATCAACTGGGACAACTCCTCCGCGACAACAAATGACTGATAGAATGTTGTTGCAAGAAATTTTTTCCCCAACTCCTCAAGAACAAGACTCATGAGGAATAAAAAAAGTCCCCATGCAAAAAGAACGCCAATCGATCGCTCTTCTTTCCACGCTATTCGTACTGCCGCAAAAAGTATAAGTGCTCCTACGAGAAACACCGGCGCAAAATAAATAATCCAATTGAACGACTCCCCCCAATATCCGGTCATCCCCACCCAACGATTCAACACAAAACCAACACGTTCATGGATTGCCATCATATCATCAAGACCTAAGTAAAAAAATCCAGCGCTTACAAAAGCCCAGAGAAACTTCCGCGCTCGTGTACGAACACAATACGCCAAAAGCGCCGCAGCACCTCCCGTCAACAATAATTGCAATCCCGCGTACGTCGCTTTCAAACTTCCCTCTTTATCTAAGTCAAAAAACCCTAATTTTTTGCGCAGAAATAGATGCGCAAGAGCGAGCGCTATATCAACGGCTAAAAGAATGCATAACAATCGATAACGCCTCATGACTTCTTGCAATTTGGACAGGTGAGACTCCTCTCATCTTTTATCACCATCAAGGCGCAATTCTCGCATTTTTCTCGCCGTTCAAGCGGCATGCCATGTCGCTCGCACGTTGTCGCTCCACACGTTTTCGCCCCTGCATCGTATTGTTCTTTTGTTGCGACCCCATGACAGGAGCCGGAACACGCGTAGACTGTGGTATGCATAAAAATTCTCTTTAAACAATTAATGGTAATTTTGTCCCCCTTCGCTAAAGCTACGGAGGATAAACTAAATGTCTTCCTTATACAATCAGTGGAAGTTTCGCAAGATTGTATCGTCTTCCGCTGATAATTTCTTCAATGCGATACGAGCCGTGCGTCGGCGCCTCAATGAATCCGTTCCACGCCGCTCGCGCAAGCCCACCGCTCTCCACCCAATCAAAGAGCCACTCATGCGTATACCGCGGATCATTTTGTGTGATGCCACCACCGACGGTTTTGAGCCACAAGCGATTGAAATCTTCCTGCGACCCCAAAGATGGCGCCATAAGAATCGGGATCCCCAAACCCGTATAGAACGAAAGTTCCGACGGCTTCGTCCACAAAATATCCGTCTCGTGCATGAGTTTCGTAAACGCATGGAAATAATCCGACCGCGTTTCTGCGTGAATAACATTCACCCACGACCCCAATTCTTTTCCAAGTTTCAACCCTTGCACGGCGTCACGAAAATATTGCGCAACGTCATTTTTTACGCCTGCCACGAGATTCAATCGGATTTTGTGGCTCGCTATTTTTTCGCGCAAACTTTCAAGAATCGTCCGCCCAAGCAATCGTTGCGCACCCGCCCCTCCAACGGCGAACGTCAACGTCAATGGATGATGTTGTTGTCTTGGAAAATGCTTCGATCCCAGCCAGTGATGCAACGTCGCTTCATGCCGACTCGTAAAAATGCGATGCGGGTCAAGATTATAGATGCGATGCGCCATGTCTTGTTTCAACACCGCCGCATCCGGACCACCAATCAAAGATTTCGGCAATGGAAAACCCGTCAAGAAAATATTTTTCTCCGGCACGCCATAGAGCTTCAAGCGTTCCACCACCCGACCGTTCGGCGCAAAATATTTTATCCGTGTGCGTTGCGGATAGAGCGGCGCCCATGCACGGCTCATGTCCGCATCACAAATCACACAATAAATGTCGCCAGGATAGTTATAGTATTCCGCCGCAAACGCGCACACGAAAAAAGTGGAGATAAGTGGTATCGGATTTTTTGAGAGGCGGGCAATAAGGTCTCGGCACACGTTGTGCTTCACGATATCGCGATAGACGTATTTCAGTTGCAAGCTCGGTTTCGAGAGGTCGCGGCGCGGATAGAACAGCGGAATCTCCTGCAAGTAATCCATCACCTCGAAAATGTATTTGCCGACCAGTGGGGTCTGTTGCAAACGCGAAACAGTTTCGTACGCATCGCGATTCTTCCGCCAATGTTCTTTCTCTTCTTTAGGAATCCCCTTGTAATTATTCGCGACAATCACGCCGTCCTCCCCCGAAAGCCCGTTTAACCCATACGCCGCACGCTCATGCCCATAGCCCATGGATACGGCAACAACGTGCGCCTGCCCGCCAGATTTTTTATACACAGTAGCCATAAAAAGATTATAGCAAAAAAAACACGCCAAGTCCCGAAAGCATGGCGAAGTTGATTTCTATGTTATTCGCTTTTTTCTACACTTCAATTGATGGAAAAACGTGCAATGCACCCAAGCGCGTCCTCTGATCATCGGTCAATACTTTATTCTCATGAGAAAATTTTATGTGAAGATCAACTTTTTCATCTTCCTTCCGTAATTTAGCAATAAACTCCCCTTTCACTTCCGCCGTCTGGCGTGTAATAAAATCACGATCAGGAAGCGGAGTGAGCTTTTCTTCAAATTTCTCTTCAAGCTTCGTCTCAAGTTTTTCTTCAATAAGAGTATCAATTGCCGGCAATACATTTTGATCAATAAACTCACCAACCTGTGTTACCACCGCCGTTACTGTTCTTTCCACAATGCGATCCTCCGCCTTTTTAAAGCGGTCATCAATACGACCTTCTGCCTTCTGTAGCCGGTCATCAATAACTGCGCCAATTTGTTTGAGATCGTTTTGGTCGAGCATAGTAAAATGAGTATAGCAGGATTAAAAATAGGTGCAACTTCTCTAAAAAACTCTTAAAGAAGATGGCTCTTTTCTCTTAGCCTCCGTATGTATTCTTTGAATTCGGGCGCTATCTGTGTATTTGAAAATGATAACTCGCGACCTTCATCTTGCTTGATAATGGGGATGTCATTCTGCCCTATATCCCAAGCCTCCTGCAACCATCGAGCAGCAAACTCTTTAGTCGTCTGAAAAAGCCAATCCCCACCTTTAATCATACCCTTATCAATCAACGCTTCTTCTTCTTGATACTGTTTATGCCCTTCTTCTATGATTCGCCTTAATATAGAGCCCTCCATTGTACTCAAATTTTCTACTCCATAAATATCGTATAAACACTTCTTAGTCCCTTCTATCCCGAATACCAACCACTCTCTGAGAAACTCCTTTTTTAATCTTTCCGCCTCTTTACCTGGAGGGAGTGCTTTCAACCGACTTTCTTTTCTAAGGAGCGCCACAGACCTTTCCTGCCATATTTTATGTCGTTCCTGTTCAAGTTCTTCGCTTTTAGTTAGACCGATAAAACCAAGCTCAGCAGATTCTGGATCTTCTTTTGGATAATTGTCTCTATTCATAAATTTCAATCAATTCAACGCCCTAAAACAAAACGTGCAACCGCGCGCGCTAATTCTTTTTCCCGTTTATTAAAGCTGTGATCTGCGCCTGCGATTATTGTACCACGAAAATCCCGAACATGCTTTTGGAAGACTTCCATATATTCGCCTGCATCGCGGTCGAGAAATTGATCATGATCGCCGACGATTGCAAGCAATGGCACTCGAATACCTTCCATCGCGCGCCAATTGCCTTTTGAATTGTAATACGGGAATACGTCTTCAGCGCCACCCGGAGTATAGAGCGAAAGAAATCGTTTCGGTGTTAAGAGCGGATCCGAGGATGTACTCATCAAAAACTTGTCGCCATCGCCTCGTCGTACTGCTCGCTTCGCGCTTTGCAGATGCGTGCGTAATGTATGACCGTATTCGCGACGAGCAATAACGGGATCCGCAATCGCGCTCAACAATACAAGTTTTTTTACGCGACGATCCTTCGTCTTCGCCACATAATACGCAACTTTATTCGCGCCGGTGCTGTGTCCCACAAGAATAACATTGCGATATCCTTTACGTACAAAAAAATCAACCATCGCCCCGATATCGTACACACATTCCTCAAATCGCTCGCATGCGCCTCCGCCAACCCCCCGCTTTGTTTTTTTCTTCATACCATACGTATCATAGCTCACCACATGATTACCACGCGTATTGAATGCGGCAACGGCGATCTTCTGTCGCTCTGCGATTGCAATGAGTGGCGAAACGCGGTCAAACCACGTATAAAATCTCCCCATAAGACCATGCACGAGGATTATTGCCGTTTCCCCAGAGCTTCGGGCGCGCCCTGCACCGGAGCGCCGCGACTGGTGCAGGGGCCAAACGACTCCACCATGAAGTATAAGACCGTCCCGCGTGGTAATTTTTTGTAAATCAATCATCATATCCCTTGCAAAAGTTTATGCACGCCAAGCGCCGTCGCGTCTTTTGTTGTTTGCCGCTCAATCGTACATCCGGAAATTTCTTCCTGCATTTTTAGTAACGCATCAAAACGCGAAATGCCACCATCCACCACCACGCGCGTCGATTTTTTTGGAAATTTTTTCATGACCAGATCCACATCCTCCGCAATAAACCGCAGCGCACTCAAAAATTCTTTTGATCCTTCGGGATGCGCTTCCGCGCGAGCAACCACATTTTCCACCTTCGCCTCAAGCGCATACCATTGAATCCCGTTCGGACCAAGCGCAGAAGTGGTATACAAATCATTCACCAGTTGAAACTGTGATCCAAGAAGTGTCATTAAAAATGCGCCCGTTCCATACGTGATTTTTGTCGCGCCAACATCCGTCCCAGCGGCATAGAGCGCCGATTGCTGATCACCAACCATCGCCCGTACGGGAATTATCGTACCAAATATTTCCCGCTTTGTTGCGCCAAAATTACTTTTCGACGGGTGGATAATTGGGGTAAGTATGCTTCGCGGAATAGCAAAATATTCACAAAGATCAAACCCGTACGTTTGCTGATCATACAGAAGCGTGCGGCATGCGTTCGTATAATCCGTCATATATTCGCCCGTCAAGTGCCACAACACCCACGTATCGAGCGTTCCTGCCAACAGATGCTCATTGCCTTTCACGGCGTGATCCAAAATCCACCGCAACTTCGGTGCGGTAAAATATGCGTCAACAAAAAGACCGGTACGCTCACGGATTTTTTGCGCGCGCTTTGGATCTGCGGCAACAAACTCTTCGCACCACTGTTTTGTTCGCGTATCTT
>JAUSHC010000073.1 GCA_030648795.1 bacterium
TTTTTCGTATGACTGGTCGCGCGAAGTAGATACGTCGAGCTCTGTGTATTATCGCTGGACGCAGTGGTTATTTTTGCAGTTATATAAAAAAGGGCTGGCGTATAAAAAGAAAGCGCCAGTGAATTGGTGTCCGTCGTGCCAAACCGTGCTCGCGAATGAACAAGTCGTGGATGGCGCGTGTGAGCGATGTCATACAAGTGTTGAACAAAAAGAACTCGAGCAATGGTTTTTCAAAATTACGGATTACGTCGAACGGCTTTTGAATGATCTTGAAGGACTTGATTGGCCGGAGCGCATCAAAGACATGCAGAGGAATTGGATCGGGAAGAGCCAGGGCGTTGATATTTACTCGCGCGTAAAAGACTTGGATATTGAATTTACCGCTTACGATTCTGTGCCGCAGACATTTATGGCGCAGACATTTACGGTGATTGCGCCGGAACATCCGATGGTTGCGAAACTTGTAGAGGGAACGACGTATGAGAAGTCAGTAATGGCGTGGATTGAAAAGATAAAGAAGAAAAAAGCGGCAGAAAAGTTTAGTCTTGAAAAAGACGTTGATGGTATTTTTACCGGACGGTATGTGGATAATCCTTTCGGTACAGGAGATTTGCCGATTTGGATTGCATCGTTTGCAGTGATGGGTTATGGGAGCGGTATAGTACATTGTAGTGCGCATGATGCACGCGACTTTGCATTCGCAAAAAAATATGATATTCCGTTGCGCCCAGTGATGTTTCCGAAGGATCCGAGTGTGGCAGAAAAAGTGCGAAATCTGGATGTGTGTTTTTATAAAGATCCGGATGGAATATTAGAACAGCCGGAAGAGCTTAAGGGAATGCGATGGGGTGATGCCCGAGAAAGCGTTATTGCTCATCTTGAGAAAAAAGGATTTGCGAAACGTGCGACGCATTACAAAATTCGCGATTGGCTTGTATCACGTCAGCGATATTGGGGTGCGCCGATTCCGATTGTGTATTGCGATGCGTGTGGCATGGTGCCGGTGCCGGAAAAAGATCTACCCGTGGAGTTGCCGACAGATGTTGATTTTCAGCCGACCGGGGAATCGCCGCTTGCGCGATCAAAGTCATTTCATAATGTCGTCTGTCCGAAGTGTGGTGCAAAAGCACGGCGCGAATCCGACACGATGGATACGTTTGTGGATTCGTCATGGTATTTCTTGCGTTACTGCGATCCGAAGAATGAAAAAGAATTTGTCGATAAAAAGAAAGTCGCATATTGGAGTCCCGTTGATTTGTACGTCGGCGGCGCAGAGCATGCAGTGTTGCATCTGCTCTATGCACGATTCATTACAAAAGTACTTGCAGATTTTGGACATATTAATTTCCAAGAGCCGTTTTTGAAGTTGCGTAATCAAGGGATGATCTTGGGTGAAGATGGACAGAAGATGTCGAAGTCGCGTGGGAATGTGATTAATCCCGATGAAGTCGTTGAGCAATACGGCGCGGACACGATGCGCCTCTATGAAATGTTCATGGGACCGTTTGAAGACACAAAGCCGTGGAGCACCGATGGAATTAAAGGCGTGCGACGACTTTTAGAGAAAGTGGATCGAATTTTTGAGGCGCTCCCTCTCCTAAAAGGAGAGGGCGGGGGTGAGGTCGTCAATCGCCTACTCCACAAAACCATAAAAAAAGTTACAGAAGACATTGAATCATTCAAATTCAATACCGCAATTTCAGCGATGATGATTTTTGTGAACGAGTTCCAAAACACTCATGCGTCATTGCGAGAAGCGGAGCAAAGCGGAGCGACGAAGCAATCTCTTCAAACCTTCTTAAAACTTCTCGCTCCGTTCGCACCACATCTCGCAGAAGAGTTATGGGAGAAGTTAGGGAATACGGAAAGTATATTTAAAAATTCTTGGCCCATATTTGATCCGAAGCTAGTACAGGATGAAGAATTGGAGCTTGTCGTGCAAGTAAACGGAAAATTACGCGATCGGTTTGCGGTTTCAGCATCACTCGCTGAAGACGAGTTAAAACAGCAGGCACTTGCACGGGAAAAAGTGAAAACATGGCTTCAAGGCAAGAAAATTGAGCGAGTGATTGTCGTAAAGGGAAGATTAATAAGTATCGTTGTGTCATGATGCAACCGTATCAGGGTACAAAAGAAAAATGGAATGCGTTTGTCGCCGCCAATGCAGAAGATGGCGGCGTTTTGCAGTCGTGGGAGTGGGGAGAGCTTGAGGAGAGGGAAGGACATCGCGTATGGAGGTTGGCATGGGAATCCGCCGAAACGCCGCAAAGCGGCGAATCAGGCGGACCCGCCACAATGCCCATGGCTTTGGGCGGGGAAAAGGGCGAATTCGTTGCCATTTGTCTTTTGGTTGATTGGACGTTGTCACCGCTTCCAGCGGGACCCCGTCACCGCTTCCAGCGGGACCCCGCTAACGGCGGTGGCCAACGGCGGTGGCCGTTTGAATGGAAATATTTGTATGCGCCGAGAGGGCCAGTCATAGAAGTTCAAAGTCGAAAGTCCAAAGTCGAAAGTATTTTTAGTGATCTGGAGAAATTTGCACGGGAGCAAGGAGCGGCGTTTCTGCGATTTGAACCACCGTATCGTCATGAAACATGTAGCATGAAACATGAAACATGGCGTGAAATAAAAGCAGTGCAGCCGAAACAGACGTTGTGCATTGACCTTACACAATCCGAAAATGAGCTTCTGAAATTGATGCATCAGAAGACGCGGTACAATATCGGGCTTTCGGAAAAACATGGTGTGCGTGTTGAAGAAAAAAACGATATTGAGGCATTCTTTAAACTTCTACAAACAACAACAACACGCGATGGGTTTCGAATGCATCCGCGTGAACACTACGAAACAATACTTGCAACGCTCGACGCAAAACTTTTTTTCGCATCGCATAATGGACAGCCACTCGCAACTGCGCTCGTCGCATTTTTCGGAGCAACAGCATATTATCTCCACGGCGCAAGCGCGAATGAACATCGCGACGTGATGGCGCCATACGCACTGCATTGGGAAATTATGCGCAAAGCAAAACGCCGTGGGTGCACGACGTACGACCTTTGGGGCGTTGATGAAAAACGCTGGCCCGGCGTCACGCGATTCAAACAAGGCTTCGCGCCGAACACTCCCTTCACAACGTATGCCGGCACGTATGATCTTCCGTTACGAAAAATTCCGTATACACTGTATCGTTTGAAAAAACTTTTATGAAAACCTATCGTCGCATTGCAGAAAAGATTCAAACCGATCTCGTTGGCACGACGCGTTTCCAAGAACTTGCACAAAAAGTAGTAGATGCGGCAGTGAAAGAACTCAAGCTGAATGGTGCGGCGGTCTTTCGTCTCAATACAGAACGAACACAACTTTCTGCATATACCTACGCGCATCGTTTTCGGACGATCATTGATCGTTTGCTCCCCAAAAAATTTGGTGGACTTTCTATTCCGATCGCGACTATAGAGAATCTTGCTGTGCGTACGATCACAGAGAATAGTCGCCAGCAGAGTGTGCTTCTCTCGGATTTTTCAAAGCACGTATTGCCCGATTCTATCGTCCATAATATTCAGCGCGTCATGGGCGCAAAGCTCTTCGCGAGCTATCCGATTCGTGACGCGGGAAACAGCGCAGTCGGCGTTATGATGTTTGCTATAGATGTAACGACGATATCCCCCGAACTTGAAAAACTTTTTTTATTCTTCACCGAACATATCGCGGTGATTTTTACACACGCGGTAGATGTCGAGCGTATCATCGCCGAGTATCGGAGTGAACGAAAAATTAGCATCGTGCGAAAGTCGAAAGAAATTCCGCGCATCAAATTCACCTTACGTATTACCGCACGACAACAACGGTACATTCTTCGCCACATCAAAGGAAGTACGCGAACCAAAGCGATATTCATCCGAAACCTTCTTGATTCGTTGATCGAAAAAGAATAAAGATTCTTAGTCCCCGAGCTTGTCGAGGGGCTACAATTTTCCTTTCATATTCGCCAAAAACAAGCGCCCGCGGTGGCGCTTTTTTGATTGCCTATTTTTTAGAAACACGCATAGAATGCATCGCTCTGTTATTTCTGTACTTTGAAAAAGGGAGGTGGGATATGTTAGTCAAACTCGATGCGTTGCGCGAAAAAATTCAAACGAGAATCGATGAGATTCTTCATGAAAGGAGGGTTCTACACGGAAGACG
>JAUSHC010000059.1 GCA_030648795.1 bacterium
TTACGCAAAAGGCGTCGCGCATTTTGCGTAACTAGTTGCTATGCGTAGTGTATTCGCTATGCTATACTAATTTTGTTTGTTATACGAATCTATGAACCCCGTTAGAAGTAGAAATCCTAGCAGGATAGAACAATATAAAGCTAAACTGAAAACTATATGAGTAGCCTTAATATACCACAGAAAGCCTCAATTTCTAACGGGGTGAATAACTTTGTTGAACAATTAGACAGAGAATTACGCTTACGTAATTATAGCAGGAAAACTCGGGAAAGTTATTGTCGTTGCGTCAACGAATACATAACCGTAGTTGGTAATCCGCTCCCCTATCAACAAAAATACGTTGAGGATTTTTTGTTAGCAAAACAAGAAAAAGGACTCTCACCACAAACGATCAATCTTTATCTGAATGCGATTAAACATTTTTATCGTGAAATTCTCGCTCTCCGACAACGTATCAATATAAAATTCGCGAAACGTTCAAAGAAACTCCCCATTGTATTGAGTCGTCAAGAAATCCAAGCACTCCTCGCCACAATCACAAACACAAAACATAAGCTCATGATCGCTCTTGCGTATGGCGCCGGACTCCGTGTAAGTGAAATTATCAATCTCTATGCATCTGATGTGCTGATCGATGAACTCACACTCCATATTAAGGAAGCAAAAGGCAAGAAAGATCGAATCACTCTTATACCGGAAAAACTAAAAGACGACCTACGTGCATTGCTTGCAGGGAAGAAAGGTAGCGATAGCGTCTTCGCGAGTGAACGTGGAGGTAAGCTAACCACAAGAACCGCGCAAAAAATTTTTGAACACGCATTACAAAAAGCAGGAATACAAAAATCCGCAACCTTTCACTCACTTCGACATAGTTTCGCAACACATTTACTGGAGAATGGCGTTGATGTACGCTATGTACAAGAACTCCTCGGACACGCAAATATCCGCACGACACAACTCTACACGCAAGTGACGAATCCAATGTTAAAAAACATAAAAAGTCCATTAACATAAGGAACGTCCTCGACTGCACTCGGACAATAAGTTTTAAAAATTAAAAATTCGTCAACAAAGTGTGAGATTGCCACGCTCCTTTGGAGCTCGCAATGACGATCTTTATGCACTATATCTACTTCGGCACGTCGGAATTTGCGGCGACGATTCTTGAAAAGCTTCTTGACGTGAATATGGCGCCAGTTGCGGTTGTCACGCAACCGGATCGTCCTGCCGGCAGAGGAAAAAAGATACAAGAATCTCCGGTTAAAAAAATCGCGCAAAACGGCGAGATTCCCCTTCTCCAACCGGAACGTTTGGATGCCGACGCAATAGAAAAAATCGCCGCATATAACGCCGATCTTTTTATCGTTGCGGCGTACGGCGCGATTCTTCCAAAAGCACTCCTCGCGCTTCCAAACAAGCAAACCGTGAACGTTCACCCTTCGCTTCTTCCCCTGTATCGCGGCCCCTCCCCTATTCAAAGCACAATTCTAAATGGCGAGATAAAAACGGGCGTTACACTCATTCTTCTCGATGAAGAAATCGATCACGGGCCGATTCTTGCTCAAGAAATGGCATCTATTGGCTATCGTGACACTTCCGAGACGCTTTCGCACAAACTCGCTCTACAGAGCGCGCTAATGCTTCAGAAAGTGCTCCCAGAGTGGCTACAAGGCACAATTTCCCCTACTCCACAGGATCATGCAAAGGCGACATTCACCAAAATGATTACAAAAGAAGACGGACGCATCGATTGGAAAAAACCTGCAGAAGAAATCGAACGTCACGTCCGCGCGATGTTTCCATGGCCGAGCTCATATACATTTTGGAAAGAAAATAAAAATGAGGTGCGGCTGCACCTACGAAGAGTGTCTGTCTTGAAGGAAGGTCCTCGACTAGGCTCGGACAATAATACTCTTCCTGGAGAAGTGCTCGACACACCTGACGACGAACTCGCTGTCGTCTGTGGTAAAGAAATATTAGTTATTCATGAGCTACAACCAGAAGGGAAGCATATTATGCCGGGGAGTGCATTTATCAATGGTCATCGAAGTATTATTGGGTCGATTTTACAGTAAGGAAGGTCCTCGACCGGGCTCGGACAATAAAATCACCTCACCCTCCCCTCTCCTGCGAGGAGAGGGATCTTGTTTTACGGATAGAGCTGATTCCCCTCTTCATCATAGACGCGGATTGCTTTTGTGGGGCAGGACTCGGCAGCCGCCATAAGCGCTTCTGCGGTTTCAGAACTCATATCCGTTACAATCGCTTTTCCCTCGCTATCAAGTTCAAACGCTCCGGGGGCGAGAGCAATGCAGCTCGCCGCACCAATACACAAATCGCGGTCTACTTCGATGCGAGCGATTTTTTTTGTCGGTCTTACTGGTGATTGATCGGGCATATGGAAAGTCCTCGACAAGCTCGGACAATAAAATTTATTTCTTTTGCAATCAAAAATTTAGTCGAACTGTATTTTTTGTCCGGGTTTGACGGCGCTTCCGTGTTGCGAAATATTCGTATGCTTTTGGGGATGATGGACTGATACTTTTACATCCTTTGCAAGCACTTCTTCCAATGAAAGCCCGGGAAGATCTTGGGGCACGATAATCACCGGCTCTGTTTTTTTAATATCGGTTTTATGCTGTGGTATTACGCGAGGAGGTGGCGGCGGAGTAATAGATGGAACTGGAGGAAGTGAAACAGGCAAAGGAATCGCTGGTGGCGGAGATACTTTTTTCGGAATATCCGTCGATGGTCGCTTTAAGCGTTCTGATTTTATTTTCTTCAAGCACTCTTTGCAATACACCGGTTTTGATGGATCAGGATTAAAAGGAACTGTTGATTCCTGTTTACATGTTGCGCAAATAATCGGAAAGAAGTTTTTTCCTTTTGGTGGAGGAGGGCTTTCCCGTCGTTGCGGTGCTCGTTCTTTTTCCGGCGTTTCAATGCGTGCGCGCGACTCTCCAAATGAAGGAGCGACTGATGGCGTACGCACGTTACTAGAAACAGTAGTCGGGCGCGGTGAGAGATTCTCCGCACCTTCCTTTTCCTCAAGCATTCCCGTCCATCGAGAAATTTTTTCTTCAATAACCGCTTTTGGTTTTGAATAACGCTCATGCGTTACGCGAATAATCTTTTCCCGATTTCCTGTTTTTTCTTCTTCAGAGAGCGGCGGAAGTGTCGTCGCGGAAAAAGGATCCGATGACACACCATCGATCATGAGTTTTAAATAAATATCGAATTTTTTCAAATTGACAAGATCTTCAATAACAAATCGTGGTGTAAATTCCGATTCAAGTTCTTCCGCATCCTTCGCGCCAACGCGAAAGAGGACAATCGTCCCCACGTTCCCAAAAACTGCTGGACGAACCACTTCATTCAACTGTTCAATGTATTGATGCGCGATAATAAGGTTTAGCCGATATTTTCGCGCTTCAGAAAGAATGTTTGCGAAAGAATCCGTTGCAAAGTTCTGAAACTCATCAACATACAGATAAAAATCCTTTCGATCCTTTTCTGTAATATCAATGCGCTCCATCGCTGACATTTGCAATTTCGTAATCATCATCGCCCCTAAAAGTGCTGCCGTATCTTCCCCAATTCTTCCTTTCGCAAGGTTCACCAGAAGAATCTTCTGATTGTCCATGATGTCGCGCATATCGATTGCCGATTTGACTTGACCGACAACATTCCGAATCAATGAATTTGAAAGAAATTGTCCAACTTTATTTTGAATTGGCGCAATTGCTTCCGTTGCGAATTTATCCGGATATTTTGCGTATTCGTCAACCCAGAATGATCGAACAACCGGATCAGTTACTTTTTCAATAACTTTTTTCCGATAATTTTTATCAACAAGAATACGCATGATCCCAAGAAGCGTGCTCCCCGGATAATCGAGAAGCGCAAGAATCGCATTGCGCAGAACATATTCCAAACGAGGTCCCCATGATTCCGCGTAAATCTTTTTAAATACTCCAACAAGCCCAGAAGCAACAAGATGTTTGTGACTGGGGTCGGTGACCTCAATAATATTGAACGCAATCGGAAATTCGCTATCAGCGGGATTGAAATAAATAACGTCATTGATTCGATTCGATGGAATGTAATCAATAATTTTCTCTACAAGATCTCCATGCGGGTCAACCACCGCAACGCCATGCCCCGCGCGAATATCAGCAACAATCATATTTTCAAGCATGGTTGATTTGCCCATTCCGGTTTTTCCAATCAAATACGTATGTCGGCGACGATCGTCTCTTTTGATACCAAAAACACGCTTCTGATTTCTGAAGTTTGTCTGCGCGAATAATGTAATGTCGGGATTGTTCATAGGTGCTTCTCGACCGTGCTCGAAGAATAAATTTTATGCGATTGGCAAATTTGGCGGAGGTCCTTTTTCTGTATCCCCGGCGAAGCCGGGTCCGGCTTCGCCGGAATCTTCCTCATCTTCTTTCGGTTCTACTAATACTTTTTTTATCGGCAAAGCTGTAGGAAGCACTACAGTCGCTTCAAGTGAGCGATGCGCTTGTGGTGAAGGACGTAAAGATACCGGCAATGAAAAAGGAGGTTCCGCACGTTTTGCTTCAGTCTTTCTTACGAGTGGCGCTTTCACAAGGATGACTGGGAAATGCCACAGCGACGCAAGCTCCTCAATATTCAAAACAAACCCGGGACCCGCACCGCGAGAATCAGATCGCACACGATATGCGCGCATGATTTTATTCTGCCGCTGCGCAACGCGATATTTCACCGGACCATAGTACGCAACGGTCCAAATTTTCTTTTGAATTGAAAAACGATTGAGGTGGATACTATTAAACTGTTTTGTCGCGCCAATCACCGCACCAACACCACGCGCTTTATGGTAGACTTCATTTTTCGCAATGTACATGATACGGAATTTCACGCGAAACCCTATCTTTGATATTTTCCTTTCTATTGCCGCAACAATATCTTTTTCACCCGGCGTCATGTGCATCATCATGGTTGGTGGTCCGTCATCTGATTTTTTATCGCCCCCTTCAGCAGCGCCAAAAACAAGATCACTGATCGTCGAAAGTATTATAAACGGTATATCAAGGATCTTGCCAAAAATAGTTTCTTTCTTTTTTTCTTTTCGAGAAACGAGTTTATTGATAATTTTATCCCCCGCCTCTTTCCATTTATCATCAATAGGCGTTAAAACAAATTGAACCCAAATCTGCTCTCCGGCATTAATTTTACCCATAGTTTCAAGAAGCGCTGCCATCGGGTCACGAAACTCCCCCATAAGCTTATCTTCAAATTCCAGATACGTCCGAATGGGATATACTTCGTGTTTGTGCAATTTATATTCCAAACCAAAAAACGTATACTCCGGATGTGGCCATCGCTGCGGAACACTTCGCACATAATCTTCTATTTCCGTAAGTTCGGCGTCAGGATATTGCGCGTAGACAGCGGCTTCCACCATATCACGCCAATCTTGCGGACAGCGGATAATAAACTGGATATATCCCCCGATAGAAACAATTTCAAGGCTTAACGCAAGTTGATGTTTTCCCTGCCAATACTTTTGATACAGCGTTGTTGTCCCGTGTCCACCCGCCAAATGGCTGAAAATATTTTCAGCGACAAGCGGACCATTTTCATTGCTTTTCGGAACATCAACTGCCAACATCACATATTTAACCGTTTCCGCGTACGCATTTTGAATATAAAAATTCCAATATCTCCATGTCCCCAAAAGAAGCGCCCAAAGAACAATCACCCAACCACCATGTGAAAAAACAAACCAAAAAGATTCCAACGGTGTTGCGTTGGCAATCTGATCTAAAACACTAAGATCAATAACAAAGTCGGGCATTCCCAGTAACAATAACATCACCCCGTGAGACTATTCCCTCGATAGCGAAGAAATGATGTCCTAACGGTGTGTGATAATGAATGAAAAAATGATACTTGTTGCATATGGAATAGTCTCACGAGATTTGACCCCGAATCATGCCTTATTCTCTACACAGTTCTTCATGCTAAAAATGCACCCGCTTTCTTTGTAGTAAGCAAAAGGTGGGGGGGTAGTGATGTTTTGTTACTGGGCATTTTTCCTCCTTAGAAATCCTTAAGACGTGGGTTGTGTGAGAATATAACGTTCGTCGGGAAGCTTTGTAAAACGTTCCCGATCCATAAGCGCCAGGTGAACAGTTGCTTTCCCTACAAAGCGTTGCGTGAGAACACGACGCACAATCTCTTCTCGCGATAAAGCATCTTTTTCGTTTTTCAATATATCAAGAACGACATCAGAAACTGTCCCTGGTTTATACCCCCACTCACCAAGCGCGTACATTCCCCTACCGACAAGCACAAAGCGCTCGTCCATAATCAGTTCATTATGCACGGTTGGTGGATGCGCTATCTTCTGATCAAACTGTGCAGTATTAATGCGCTCGGTAATATCATTAAAATGCAGTGGCTTTCCATGACGTTTCAAGATAAGATAAATTTTATCTTTCATGCGCTTCGGATGAATTGTTTGCCACGAAGACATCCCCCATTCCCCAAAAATATTTTTTTGTATATTCTTTGCCAAGCTCAATAATGCCTCAAGACGTTCATCAGAAATTTCCTCATTGGTGTTTCGATTTCGATATAAGCGCGCAATAGTAGAAAAATCCACAGGTGTTTTTTGCTCCTCAAGTATCCTCTCGAGACCCGTGCAGGTATTATGCAATGTTTCCAACGATACCGTCCGAAGCGCCCATCCCTCACTACATTGCTCATCAAGCGCGATACATTGGAAACGATCACGCAATAATTCCTCCAGTAAAAAAGAAAGTATCGCTCGCGCTTCTACTGGATGATCTCTTCCGGCGATACAACGTTCATAGAGTTCATTAACAGGAAGAACACCACCTACTTCTTCAAGACACTGTCGGACAATATGTTCAACAACGGTAATAGATGATAAAAAATTCGCGTGTTCACGTATTTTCTTTATTGCCCCGCGCTCGATTTGACGTACACGCTCTCGAGTTATTTCAAGTGTTTTGCCAATTTCCTCGAGCGTTTCTTTTGCTCCTCCCTGCAAACCAAAACGACGCGTAAGAATACCACGATCGCGAGACGGCAATGGTTGAAGAATACGCACTAAAATCTCTTGTGGAGCAAAATGCGCTACCTCTTCGGCGTGTTTGGATGATAGTACTTTTTCCAGTATAGAATCTGCCATATTTTTACTATAGCATAAACTAGACAGGACGTCAACAATTGTTGCCTAATGAACCCGACCCCGCCGAAAACAGTGGGGTATCTGGGCGGGTGCGTTATGAGTGGAGTCGGCTCCGCCGACAGTATATTCGAATCGGTTGCCCTTCATCCGCTCCGACCGCGGTCGGAGCGGTATTCGGGCAGACATAATAAAACTGTCACTTCTCAATAAGTATATGCTTATTCTC
>JAUSHC010000079.1 GCA_030648795.1 bacterium
TCACAATAATTCGCACCAACACTTGTCCCTGACCCAACGACTTGCGGAATAAGACGACTGGTAACTGGAGTTACTGGAATTTTTTTCGCAAATCTGATAATTGCTTCCCCAAACTTTGCTGTACGTTCTTCAAGATCATACTTGAGGCTTACGTCATTGGACATTCTTTAGGTCAATTAGGGTAATTAGAAATTAAATAAATTATTTCCAAGTAGCTTTCTCCACTCTCCACTCCCCCCCAATTTTTTTCAACGTCAACGAAAGGTCTTGATAGAATACACGAGGCGACGCCGTCCCTTTTACCTCGCGCCGCTGCGTTTTTACAAGGACCGTTGCGCTTCCTTCTTGTACGCTCCCTGCAACCGCTTCCAATGTACGCGTCGTAATGCCGTAGTACGGTGCATTCGAATCCGCCTTTGCTGTTGCGTCACGAACGAATGCGTCTGCCCATGTCCGCATTGTTGGTGTCATGAATGGCTTCAACCCCTGCACATTTTCAAAGTTACTCTGATTCGAAAAACTGCCAAAGCGTTCTGCGAACGATCGTGAAACATCGAGAATATCCGAAGAGGGAGCAGTTGGCGTACCTGAAACAACCGGCGTTATCGGGGGTTGTGTTTTTAACGATCCTTGCGTATTTCCTTTCGGGGTGGAAATCGTATTCGTAATCGATGGCTCTACGGCAATGATATTCTCTGTATTCCCCCGTGAAAGCATCACAATCACAAAAACGACAAACATGATGACAACCCCTACGATGATAAAAAATTTAGCGCGTAGTGACATAAATAGAATTTCTAATTATCCTAATTTCTAATTGATCTAAACAAGCGCCAATGACCTAATGACGAAGAATCTAGAAATTGGGGATTGGGTTTTGATTAGAGCAATTAGGTTAATTAGGTCAATTCACGATTGTTGTTCTTCTGCAAATTTTCGCTTTGCCTCGGCAATTTCCATAAGCTGGCGCGGATCCGATGTAATAAGCTGATCTTCCGCGTATGATGCTTTTATCGCAATCGCTGCGTGCTTCTGTCCCGCAAAGAAAATCCCCTCACCAACCCCACATTCAAGTAAAAGATACTTCTCTCCTTCGGTAAGCATGAACGTTTTTTGAATGACATCAACCGCTGCCGGACTTTGTTTCAAAAGTAACTGCAATGACGAGTTATTCAAAATCGCCTGTCCATACGGCGAGCGTAAAAAATCATTCACATCTTGCGTAATCGTCGTCACTCCCAAATAGTATTTCCGACAGCGTTTTACGAGCGCAAAAATAAACTTCGCGCTGTCTTCGTTTTGCATGAGCCACCACGCTTCATCAATAACCAAAACACGCTTTTTGAGTTCAGAGCGGACAACGTTCCAAATGTAATTGATGATTGTGTAGATCGCCATAGGACGCAGCTCATCTTCAAGATCGCGCACCGAGAAAACTACCAGTTGGTTCCGCATATCCACATTGGTCGGTGTTGAGAAAAGCCCTGCGAACGTTCCTTCGGTATATTTCTTCAATCGTAATGCGAGATCTTCCGTGCCCTCCATGCCCGCAAGAATATCTTGTAGATCGCGCATGAGCGGCGCCTCTATTTTTGAAAGATCCGAGTCGGAAGTGATATCTTTTTTCGCATAGGTCTCAAGAAGCGCGCGATCAATAAGTGAATCCTCCTGCGACGTCAGCTTCCCGAGCATGAGCTTCAAAAGCCCTTTCAACGTAATGACGGCCGAACGAATGACATCCGCAGTTTTTGTTTCTTCACCAATCGCGCGCGGAAGATCAAAAGGGTTCACCTTTGCCTCCGAAGCGAGCGATACGTTAATGTACGTCCCCCCTACTGCGTCAGAAAGATGCTTGTATTCCATTTCAGGATCGATGATGATCACGTCACACCCCATCATGAGTGAACGGAGCACTTCCAGTTTAATCGCATAGGATTTTCCCGCGCCCGAAGTTGCAAACACGGTAAAATTCGCATTTTGTAAAGAAAACCGATCGAAAATAATGAGTGAGTTATTATGGCGATTAATCCCATACATGACGCCCGTGTCGGAAGTAAGATCCGAAGATATAAAGGGGAAAGAAGATGCGGTAGGGCTCGAGTTCATGTTATACGTAATCATGAGCTCGTCATTTCCGAGTGGCATTGTTGAGTTGAACCCTTGCTCTGCTTGAAAAAGCACACGACGAGTGAGCACAAGACGCGCGCCAAAAATAAGTTCAATTTGTTTCGTCAGTTCATCCAGTTCATCTTTCGCATCGGCGTAGAGCGTGATGTAGAGCGCTACTTGAAAAAATTTCTCCGTCCCTTGCGTCAACGAATCACGCAATGATTCAATATCGCGCAGCGCCGTTTCACGCAACGGATCACGCGGCGCGCCCTTTTCCACGTCCGACATAATCTGCGCTTCGATCATTCCCACTTTTTTCTTCAACTGTTTCAAAATGACTGCGGAATTCACCGGATAGAAAAACATGCTGATATCGAGCGGCACGGAAAAATTGATAATCGGCGCGAACCAACCGACGGAAATGAACCGCGGATACGTCGTCACAAAAATAGTGCGCACGTATTTCGTCCCCACGCGCAAATGATCCGACTCGATCTTCATCGACGCCGGCGCAATGATATCACGGACGGATATAACCCCCTTGCGATAAATTTTCTCCGCCTCAAGCGTTTCGCGTTCATCAGCGATTGCTTCTTTTCTCTTCTTCTCCGCAGCAGAAAGCGGCGCTGCGGGAGCAGGGTTTGCAACGGTTCTTCCTAATTGTCCTGGTTTAAATTCTGGCATGCGAGTGTTGTTAGTATTTACGAGCGGAGCGAAGAAAATGCTTTACAACCGAGCACCCCGCCCTCTAAGCTTCTCGTTGTTGTTTGAACGTTTGCCAAGCACTTCCATTGTTTTGTTTGTAGTGTGTATACAAAGTGCATAGAGGGCTGGGTGAGGGTTTTGTATCCACTCACGCGACGCTCGCGGACAAAACCACTCACTCGACTCTCATCTTCTCAATCGGCGCCAAGCGTTCTTGTTCCGATACATCCGGATTATACGTATTATAATACAACTCAATCAAGCTTTGCGTAGTGAGGGGAATCGCATTCAACCCCATACTCTGCAGTCCTGTCGCAATAAGATTCACGCGCCCCAAAAGCTCGCGCCGTCGCTCTTGAAATTTCGTTTCAGTCAACCGAAGAATCGCAGCCGCTTTCAACGCTTCAGAGAGTCGAGAAAAGAATCCTTTTTGGGCGTCTGAAAACGGGCTATATGGCACTACAACATAAAACCGTTTTGCCATAATGCGCTCCATCGTCAAAAGTTCCTCCACAAACTGACGATACTCCCGTGTCTGCACGCGCAGAAGCTCGTTCGTCTGTTCCTTTTCCATGGTCTTCAACTTTTCAAGGTACGCGTCAATATTCAACTTGCGCGATTGTATGACAATCTGCAACGGAAAATCAAAAGAATTCAGAAAACTTACATAATTTGAAATAACCGCATTCTGTTCATCTTCGGATTTCAATGCGAAATTGAGCGATGAAGTGAGCAACACAGCGCGTAAGCTGCCATCTTTCATAATCACAATATCATCGCGAATCCCCGCGATGTCGAGATATTTTTGCGTTGATGGCGGCTTTGCTCCCGCAAGCTTCTTGCTTTGCATGACTTTAGACTTTATGACTTTCGACGTTTACTCTCCCTTATACACACCACCGGTATCAACAACGAGCGATAACTGTGACAATGGCGCGGTCGCGAGCGGTGCTTTCGTAAAAATAACCTCTGTTACTCTCTTTTCTTCAGGACGCTTTAAGTCCGCACGAATTTCTGCCACATTCACTTCCTTAAACCATACACGCAGTCGCGGACGCTTTGTCGTTTGAAGGATATTCAAAATAAAAAAATGAAAAGGGACGCCATTGACCTTAAAGAAAGCGAGCGTAGCGGTGAACCCAAGATCAATAACCGCGATAAAAATGAAAAGGGTGAAATCGGCAATTTTATAGAAAAGAAATCCCGTAAGCCCCCCCACAAGCAAAATAAGAAATTGTCGGACGGAGATAGGTCCGATGATCTTGTCTTCGACGTCGATGAATTGCGGTACGGTAAACTGTTCCATGTGCCATTATTGCCCGCGATGGCAAGTATCAACGTAGCCCGAGTGGCTGCAATAATGAGCACCCAGCCCTCTAAGCGAAGCAAAATCTTTGCTGTGCTTATAAGAGCTACCTTTCATTATTGTATTGGATAAAATCATATTGGAGTGCATAGAGGGCTGGGTAACGGTTTTGTAGCTGCTCGCATGGTGCTCGCAGACAAAACTCGTTAGAATCTCAATCGTTCATTCAACTCCGTCACACCCTGAAATTCTTCAAGTAAGAGTGTTGGCAACCCTTTTGCTTCACGATCCGCAAGAACCGCTGCAATCGGTTTCCCGCCGACGAGCGATTCACGCCCCACGTCTTGATACATGCGCACAACATCGCTTGCGTACCATGCGGCAACACCTTTCAACCGATCGGCATATGATCCTTCTTCAAGAAGACGCAACTTCTCCTCAATCTTCGTCCCGCGGTCCTTCAATGTCGGAGCCATACGACGCCACTCCGCAATACTCATTTGCAACTCCTCAATAGGACCCATAAGCTTTGGCGTAAAGCTTACGTCTTGCACCACGGGTTTTGTCGGAGTGATCGGTCGCATCACCTGTTGCGATGGAGGCTGGTTCGGAGGTGTCGGCGGAGGGGGTAGCACTGCACGCAAAGGAAGTGGTGGCAACGTTTCAACTCTTGGAGGAACCGAAGCGGGTTTCGATGGCAAAGGAGTCGTGACGGATTTTGGAGTAACAGGTACCGACGGAGTAATTGGTTTTTTGATGACTGGTAACGGTGGAGGAAGTACAACTGGTTTCTGAACGGGTAAAGGTGCCGACAGTACAACAGGCTTTGGTGCTGGAGGAACAACGAGTTTCTGCGGTGCGATAATACTTGGTGTTGCTACAGCACCAAGTGTTGTCGGGGCCTGCCCCTTCGGCTCGTTAACACTCGGTGTTGATTCAACACCGAGTGTTGTGCGGGCCTGCCCCGTAACAACTCCGCCAACCGGCGGATTTGTTATCGGGGGCTTTAACAACGCAAGCAACCGCGTTGCTTCATTCATTGTCATTCCCAAACCTCCTTGCTCTTTTGCGCGCATCAGAAGATCGCGCGTTTCCAATTCTTTGCGCACTTCTTTCACAGAAGCAATAAGCGCGGTAAGAAGACGATTTGCGAGTGATGGATCCGCAAGCACAACACCAGACTCTGCAATCGCGCGACGAGCAATCTCTGTAGACTTATCATCCATTGGTGAAGCAAACGTTTTCGTTTTTTCGGCAATCGCCGCAAACTCTTTTGCCTCATCATCCCCAAGCACCATGGTTGACGGCGCAGGCTTCTCTACCCGTGGAAGAGACACGCTAACACTCGGTATCGATGCAACACTAGCTGCTGTTCCTTTATTAGCTGAGCTTGTCGAAGCTTGAGGACTCTGTCCCGGGGTAACCTTCACAACACGAAACGTCCCATCCGGCTCTTTTACCAGGATTTCGTCGAGTTCATCGGTCGAATTATTTTGTATTTGTTGTTGATCGGCCATGCCTGTAGTATAGCATCAATAATTTCTAATTTCTAATTGCTCTAATTAACCTAAAGAAACCCCAATAATCTAAATGTGCTTATGAGACATTCCTATAGATTGTATTAAAGATCAAATTTAATTCTTTGGCTTCCTGCCACAACAGCTTCGCTTCTTCTGCTAATTCGGGTACTGCGACAACGATCATTCGAAGATGATGTTTTGTTTCCCGTGATTCTTTTTTACAGATGCCTATTTT
>JAUSHC010000085.1 GCA_030648795.1 bacterium
GTGCACATCACCATTTACCCTATCCACCATGATGCAGTGGACTTTGGTGCCGGCAATAATGATGGAACTTTCCATCGGCTGAAGACCTAAAACCAGTGGTGTAACTACCGGACTCGACCACGTGGTATTGTTCACCGAAGCAACCACGGTATCGATAGCGGCATTCAACCACTTGACGTAGAGAACACCGTTCGTATCCACGCCGACGGACGAAGTTCGGTTGGACGTGAGATTCGGATAGACACTCTGATTCCCCGAAATCTTCACCGGGGTGGACCACGTGCCAGAGCCACCGCTACTCGCCGCTTGCGTTGTCGCGTTTGCGGTGTTCGAGTAGGCGGAGTTGGGTGACGTCGCGGTGTTGTAGGCACGAACGCGGAAGTAGTACTGCGTCGAAGCAGTAAGCCCCGTCGCCGAGAACACCGTTACATTCGCATTCGTGATACCGATCTGCGTGAAACCGGTGGTCGAGCTCGTCGAGCTCTCCACCTTGAATCCGTCTTCGTTGTTTGCGTTGTCCACCCACACGAGGTTGATTTGTGTGGATGTCGCTGCTTGCGCGCCAAGTGTGGACGGAGCAGCCGGTGCCGTGACTGGCGCTGCTGACGTCGTACCACTTCCTTGATTCGTCGAGATGGTCGTGCCACCCGTGTTTGTCGCCTTCACGCGATACACGTAGTTCGTAGACGGAGTAAGCCCCGAATGCGCAAACTGCGTCGCGTTCGCCGCGAGTGTGCCCGCTGCCTGGAACGTCGTCGCCGGCGGGATCAAATACTCGATCGTGAACCCGTCCTCGTTTGACGAATTGTCCACCCACGTCACACGAATGGACGTCGCCGACATAATCGTCGTCGCGACGCCACTCGGCTCCGTCGGTGGCGTAACAGCCGGATTCGGTGCCGGCGTTGTGCCGCCACCACCCCCACCGCCACCGCAACCGATACCAAGCGCCAAAACACACGTCAAAAGCCACAATCTGTTCATGACGATCCTCCCTCTCCCTTGCGTTATGAGAAGCACCATGCCTCTCTAATACGTATGCCTATCCAACCAGAAATGCGACAGCGTGTCAAGCCGCTGTACAACACCGAGTGTTGTGCCTACAACACTCGGTGTTGTACAATCGCGCACAACTTTTTCCAATCATCAATCGACAGCTCCTGCGCACGCACGGTCGGCAAAAGACCGGCATCGGTAAGCGCCTTCTTCGCCTCTTCGTTTGAAATATGAAAACCAACCGCAAGCAAATTTTGCAACTGCTTTCTGCGCGACGAAAACCCAATCTTCGCGAGTCGAAAAAACGCATTATCTATTTTTGTCCCTGCCTGCCGGCAGGCAGGCGATCGACGCACTTCTAAATAATCGTATTTTGTGAAAGGAAGAATTTTTAAAATTGCCGAATCGACGTTTGGTGGAGGATCAAATGCGGTACGAGGTACGATACGCACAATCTCGGGCTTTGCATAATATTGCACCGACACAGAAAGCATACTCATCGCCCCTGGCTTCGCACATACACGTTCGGCAACTTCTTTTTGTGTCATAAGCACCATAAGTACGGGGCGAGTTTCCTGCTCCAAAAAAAGTCGAAGGATTGGTGCCGTAATGCGATACGGAATATTCGCCACCACTTTAAAATAATTCGGCCCTTGCCCCGCACCGAAGCTTTGCGACTGGTGCGTGGGCCACCACCGCAAAATATCCTCATGCACGACCGTAACATTTTTTTGATCACGAAATTTTTTCTGAAGCTCGGCGACAAGCGACCGATCCAGTTCCACCGCAATCACCTGCTTTGCTTTTTTTGCCAACTCCTCGGTGAGCACCCCCTTTCCCGGCCCAATTTCAAGCACGACGTCATCCGACGTCAAATCCGCCGCCGTAACAATATCGCGAAGCACTTCACGATCCGTCAAAAAATGTTGCCCTAAATCGACGCTCATAAAGATCTGCAAGGGTGCCCCTTGCAACTACAAGGGGCACCCTTGTATCATCACCTACCAGCTTACACTATCGATAGCCGCCCCGCTACTGTCATCTAAGAACGCCTCGTCACCATCATCATTCCACACAGAACTCGCTTTCCCCCAATAGAGATCCGTTTGAGTATTCGTACCATCACCCCTGTGTACACGCACGGTCGCGCCCGATGCAAGTATGAATGCAGGGAACGTATAGATATGCGACGAAATTAAAACGGGATCATGAAGCTTCCACTCCTGCAATGGCTGGTCGTCCGCGCGCTCATTGGTGATCCCCATATATTCTTCAGAAACTCCCCCTTGAAAATGTGCATCTGTAATACGAACGCCGTAATGTGTGATCCCTATAGCACTATTCGAAAGTGCAGATAAAAGTTCACCGTCAGAAGTTCGTAATGCAAAATAATATGTTGTCGCGGGCGTGAGTCCGGTCACAATAAATGTTTCTGCTGCTCCGAAGACACCAACCGCCGGCAACCCAATAATATTCGTCGCCGCATCCCACGCTGCTTCATCAGTAATCGCTGTTGTCGCGTACCGCATGGAATACATAAGCGTTTGCGAGGGTAGGTCTGTATCGCTCGGCGTTGTCCACGTAAGCGTCAAACGATCATTAGTAATAATGGGTGTCGTCACGGAAAGATTTGAAACGGCTGATGGCGCTTGATTTTCATTCCGTGTAATCGTAAGCGTAAACGGTGCGCTCGTATTTCCTGCCGCATCCGTCGCCTTCACGGTAAAAATATTTATACCCAAAGACAACGCAACGTCCTTCTGCCATGTCGTCGCTGTCGGTAATGTGACGCCATCAGTAGCATCGTTGACGGTAATTGCCGCGCCTTCTTCATGTGTTCCAATAATTGTTACGGCTGTCGCAATTGTTGCATAGGTGGTATTTGTTGTCGGGCTTGTGAATGTTGGCGCTAGCGGAGGTGTTGTGTCGATTGTCCATGTTGTTGTCACCGGCGTAGCGTCAACATTCCCTGCTCCATCAATCGCGCGAATAGTTACGGTATGATTGCCATCAGTAAGCGTTGTGAGAATGAGTGAAGACACCGCTCCCTGCCACTCACCACCATCAATCGTATATCCGAACGTTGCTTCGGCATCAACGCTCGTAAACGTGAATGTTGCGCTCGAAACATTCGTGAGTATTGAAGGACCTACGATAAGTGTCGTTTCCGGTGACGTTGTATCGATCATCCACGCGTACGTTTCCGACGTTGCATCATACGTTCCCCATATATCCTTCGCGCGAACAGCAAACAGATGATTCCCTTCGATAAGCTCTTCGTAATTTATAGGCGACATACACGCTTGCTCTTCCGCACCATCAATCGTACAAAAAAAAGTTCCTTCCTTCGACGACGAAAAAACAAACGTCGCGGTCGTTACATTCGTTAGCTGCGCTGGCGTCATCGTGAGTGTTGTATCCGGTGGAGCGCGATTATAGGTACGAACGGTGCCAAGTGGGAAACCAAAATCATCGAGTACTTCTGGCGGTGGGGGTGGAGGAAGTGCTGCGGGTGCGGGAGGTACTAGTGATTCGATAGGAGGTGATAAAGGAATTGCGATCGGGGATTCTTGTATTTCGGGAACGAGTACATCGAGTGGTCTCGTCACTATCACTGGGGCATCCGATTGTACTTCTTCTGATGGAGTAGCAGAGGCAGGAGAAATGGGAATAGACGTTGCAAACGGAAGAGGTGCTGACGGTTTGTGCGGTGACACGAAAAATTGCGCCTGCGCGTTTTCTTTTTCTTTATTCTCTACTTGCTGCGCCTGCGCTACGACCGGTGGTTGCGAAATGACAACGCCGCCAATATTATTTTGCGGTACGCGTGCGAATGCGATGCGCAACACGTGCTTCAATTGCTGGGTATCGCTTCTTATATTCGTACGAGCAAATGTCAAACGTTCCTGTATTACCGAAAATGTTTTGGCAAAGAAAAAGGTAAAAGGATGCGCGCGCGTAAATGGCTTTTTTACATCTGCGCTTTTCGCTTCTGTAAAAAAACGATTCATCGTATCTGCTCCTTCCTGTATAAGCGCTGCCGCGTCTTGCACATTTTCTTCCTCCACAATATCGCGCCATGTTCGGACGGATGTATTGCGAATAACACCATCTTGCACTGATGTGCTTAATACAGTAGGATGCATATCCATGACGAGGTGCAAAAGATGCCCGAGTGTTTCAAACGCATGTTGTTTTTCTCCGCGCGCATAATCATAGACACCTTGCTCCCATGTGTAGACACCTTCGTACACGGATACTGATTGTTGCATACTGTCATGCATCCATGTTCTTTCTTTATGGTGCAAGGCGCGTGCGGGAATTCCTTCATGTTCGACACCCCACGCGATCCATGCACGTTCGTCATCAGTGATCTGTGCTGTTGTGTTTCTATTATAAAAATCGATAATCGTATTCGTGAGTCGCGAATACGTATCATTCGCTCGCCCTGCAAAAACCGCATTGGGAAGAATAAAAAAGACACCCACGAGAATGAGTGCGAAAAGTGCAAGGGTATTTAGAGAGAAACGAGATGCCATTGGCCGTTGGTCTCACGAAAATGTTCTTCGGTAAGTGGCGCATCTTCCTCGATATTCTCAAGATCCGTCACCATACCATCAAGAAGTTTCTTGTCTTGAATACTCTGTAGATGTGCAAACCATCCCTCGCGAAGCTCCGGTACGAAATACTTCGTCGCGAGATCAAGATTGTTGTCGCGCAATGCGTCAAGAAAAAGTGAAAACGTTTCCCGAGGCGTCTCGCCAACTTCTATCTCCGTCGCTTCTTGCATTGCAAGTTTCTGCACGACGTCTTTCGCGATTCGCGCATCGTCAAAACGATTCCAAACAAAAAATCCCGCCCACGCGAGAAAGAAAATTGCAATAACCCCACCACCAATCCATCCAAAAATTTTTCCAACTTTTTTAATTTTTATTTTCCACATATTACTGCGTACTATATCACGTCCCTACAATACACGCAACTAACCAAGAAAAATATATAACCACAAAAACTTCTTATACAGTTTTTACTCGATCGAGTAAAAATCGTATAATCCTTTTCATACCATATCAACAACACGAAATGCGCGAATCCATTCCTCACTCTTCGTTGAACGGATGCATGTGCGCAACGCATCAAGAACATCGCAACGACTCATCCATACACTCCTCTGTAATTGTTGAAACCCACATTCCTTTAATAATGAACGAAATTGTTGTCGTATTCTTTTCTCTCGTTCGGGAATATCAAAGACGACAATCACGCATTCATTCTTTTTGCACGCCGTAGCATTACGCATATGTTCTTTGAGTGCGATCCGCCTCCCTTTTTCTGTAAGCGTACAACGCATCCGATCGCCAATACGTTTTACATGAACCCATTTTTGCTGTTCAAGACGCCGAAGCAAAGCATTTTGTTCCCACGCGAGACGACGACCCACTGCGGCAAAACCTCCTCCATGAAATGTACGATGATACAACGGATGCATTGTCCCCACAAGGAGATAAAAGGAGTTCTGCTTTACTTCCTGAAGATTTTCATGCATTGCACATAATAATTGCTTTGTTCGAGAAAGGGTGGTTTTTGACATAACAATAGAAAACAACTGTTGATAAGCACTATACAAAGTATACACAAAAATTGGTTATACAAAAAGTAACCGATCGGTTAAAAAATGTACAACATACTTTTTACCAACATATGCCGAAAAATTGTATAAAGAAAAAAACCGCGACGTGTGTAACGCCGCGGGGTACTCCTTATCTAATAATGATGTCCGTAAAGGCATGTAACGTACCGTTCACGTCGATATCACAGACTACAGATTTCGCCAGATTCGCATGCTGTTTTATTACATCGTGTATTCTTTCTCCAAAAATCGAAACGGCGGTAATCTTACCAATGTCTTGCCCGATTGGTTTCCCTAACGATGCTTCGTCGCCTGTAGCATCGAGAAGATCATCCTGACATTGATATGCGAATCCTAATGCGGTCGCATACTCTCTCACAATCTTCCTCTTTCCCCCATCCGCTCCCGCGATGATTGCTCCCGCCTCCGCGGCAAGTACAATCATCTGCGACTTTAAAACATGTTTTTGATGGAGTGCGTCAGATGTTTCTCCGTCTTCGTTTGTTATATCCAGTTCTTCGCCAGACACCATTTCCTCAATGCTCGCGCATTGTGCAAGTACAAGATCCATATTTTGCGCAAAGCACATCACAGAAAGATTTTGCAATTGGACTGCTACGAGTTGCGCGATGTCATTCCCAAACTGTATGTGACAACTTGGTCGTCCCCGTCGAAGATGACTTTTATCAATCATGTCATCGACGACAAGCGTTGCCGTATGAAGAAATTCAACACCACACGCAATGTTCAATGCCGCGGAGAAGCGTTCATCCTGACAGTCACCTTTGTTTTGGGACAATACCTCGAAAACAAGAAGCGTGAGTGATGGTCTCCAGAGATGTGCTTTTGGATTTTGCACCATATATCGAATTGCTTCCATAGTACGCCTTCCGTGTAGAACCTTCCTTTCATGAAGAATCTCCTCGATTCTCATTTGAGTTTTTTCGCGCAACGCATCTAGTTTTACTAACATATCCCACCTACCTTTTT
>JAUSHC010000086.1 GCA_030648795.1 bacterium
GGAAGAACACCTCGGTTCTCCCATGAAACATTCGATTGCACACGAACACCAATACGATCACCGACCGCACATCCCGCAGTGCCATCTTCACAGATAATGTTCGTCAAAATAATACTCCGAAAAAATCGTGTTGCTTGTCCCATCTCGATTGGACTGTACATTCCTGTTTCGGGAACATAATACAATCTACCTTGCGTTGTCGTGTTCGATAGTGGCACAAGCTCCATCTGTTGTGTAGTCGCATTCCACTCCGGCGCATACGCATTTGCCTCACCAACCGCTTCGATCCCTTTATCCCATGATCGCGCGCCAACCCAATTGGAATCACGCTGATTGCGTACGAGCTCGATGCCTTCGCGCGCGAAGTTTGCGGCAATAAGACGTGATTCGCTCGCACCCGCAGCGGACAAGCTTCCTATGGCAAGTGTAAGCGCCGCAACAACGCCGGTAATAATAATCCCAAGCGCAATGACGGCCTCGAGTAACCCCTGGCCAGAAACCCCTCCTCGCCTCCCCTTAGCAAGGGGAGGAAGGGTGGGGTTAAAATCATAGCGAAAAATTTTCATTTTATTCTACACTTATTTTCCCCGATAGACGATTGATCGTTACACGGCGATCTTGATTTGTTACGGTATGACGCAAGGTCACGATCGCTTCATTAGCGCCAGAAGAAAATCCTCCTTCTGTGGCTGTGGTTTGGAAAAAAGTCGCAGCATCTGGTGGACGAAACCCAATCGAAAAGAAAACATTCGCCGTACTATTATCACTAAGCTGTATGCTTTTCGTCACAATTCCCTTTGGGAGCGCGATAAGAGATTCTGGAGGAAAAAATGTATAATGCTCTGCATCATTCTGAATCGCAAAGCTGATTCCATAGCCTTGTGTGGGAACTTGTTCTTTGGGTCCGGTGTCGCTCTGCTCTTGATACGTTTTACCCGAAAGAACATCATTCTGTGCTCGTCGAATATCCTGCGCGAGTTGCTCGGCAGCGAGGCGTAATGATTCTCCGCGTTCGCCGGCACGAAAGTTCGCAAGTACCGCACCCGTGATAAGCGCAAAAATGCCGATCGTCACCATCAGTTCAATCATGGTGAAACCTGAAACATGAATCCTGAATCGTGAATCATGAACCCTAAAATGATTCATGATCCATGTTTCACGTTTAATGTTGTATGTTTCATGTTTCATGTTTTATGATTCATAGTCCGATAATCTTACTATACCACTGCACAATCGCATCTCCCCAAAACATCGTGAATACCGTGCTCGCTGCTAAAAATGTTCCAAACGCCATTTGGCTTTTCCGCGTCACACGATGAAAAAGTAAAAGAGCGCCACCAACGATCGCTCCACTGATATAGGCAACAAAAAGCGCGAGAAGAATATTCGGCCAGCCCACAATCGCTCCCATAAGCGCGCCCAAACGGATGTCGCCTCCCCCAACCCACCTACCACGCGATACAAGCCATTGAAGAAGAAAGAAGAGAGCACCAATTGCTAGAGCGAGAAACTCGTAACTGGTAACTGGTAACTTGGAACTCGCATCTTGAAATGCTGGACTAAAAAAGAAAAAGAGTACTGCAATGCCAATAGCGGGAAGAGTGATGATATCGGGAAGAATTTGGAAGCGAAGATCTTGGACGAATAATACAATGAGTATAGAAATAAATATCCAATCGCGTATAACAAATACTTGTACAACACTCGGTGCTGTGTACAACACTGAGTGTTGTACAAAAACGAAAAGAAAAAGAAGCGCCGTAGCAAGCTCGACCAAAGGATACTGCAACGAAATACCAACACGGCACGAACGACATTTCCCACGAAGCGCAATATAGGAAAAAAGCGGAATGAGCTCAAACCAGTGAAGCGTCTTCTGACACGCAACACACTGCGACCGCCCACGAATCGACTTCCCTTCCGGAATGCGAAGAATCAGTACGTTCAAAAAACTGCCAATCGCAAGGCCAAAAATGAATACGAAGAGAGTGCTCATAAAAGAAGTATAGCATAATCAAAATACAACACCGAGTGTTGTATCGACAACACTCGGTGTTACGTATTTTACGATATTCGCTGGACTATTCTTCTTACTTATTGCTGTTCTCTGTTTACGGACACGTTGCTCCGGACTTCATCCCATCCTGTGTTGCACAGTTCAAGCCCGCAGCAAGGTCGCCGCTCTTTCCTTCAAGCGCAAACAGAATCGCGTAACGGGTATCGCTTTCCGTCCCTGAATATTTATAGTTACAATCTTTGACGACGTCGCCACCACATACTGCCGTTGCGTCGCTGTTCGGATCCTTTGGCACTTTCCCCATAAAGGTCGTTGCACCAGTATCTTGACATGTGGCTACTGTAGGTTGAAATCCTTTCGCGGCAGTGCCGCCACAAAGAACAAGGTTTGGAGTAACACCAAGAAGAAGGTCTGTCCCCGCAGGATACTTCTGTCCCTGATCTGCGAAATACAATTCAAGCGCCGTCTGGGTTTGCTTCACATCAGAAATACGCTTCGCATCACGTGCTTTTGCGCGGGCTGATGTCAATGCGACAACCGCGAGTGTCGAAAGCAACCCAATGATTGCGATAACGACGAGAAGTTCGATGAGGGTAAACCCCTTTTGCTTACTACGCATAGTTAAATATATAAGTATTTAAGTTTTAAAGAATTATGGACACGCGGCCTTGTTCACGCCGTCGGGTGTCGCACAGCTTGTTCCTTCGAGATCACCCGTCTTTCCTTCGAGTTGGAATTGAATCGTATAAGTCGTTGGCGTATCACCCGTTGCTTTATACGCGTACTCACAACCTATTGTGGTTGTGGTTCCACAGGCTGCGGGAGTGGTGGCGGGCGCGCTTGGATCACGAGGAACTTTCCCCATAAATGTGGTTGGACATGTCGCCCCTTCCGTCGTCGAAAGAATAAACCCATTGGAACACAATTTGTCCGCCTCAACACCGAGCTGCACTGTGCCAGCCGTTGTTCCTGCTGCTTTCGGATAATTACCTCCCGTGTCCGCGAAGTAGAGCTCAAGAGCTGTTTGCACCTGCTTCACGTCGGAAATTCGCTTTGCGTCGCGTGCTTTTGATCGAGCAGAGGTCAATGCGACAACCGCGAGTGTTGAAAGCAACCCGATGATTGCGATAACGACGAGTAATTCGATGAGGGTGAAACCTTTTTGATTTTTTCTCATAAAGTCTCCTTAATTAGAAATATTAAAATCGTTAAAAATTACATTTCGTTTGCTAAATTGTACATCGGAAGAATGATCGCAGATACCATCACCCCAACCGCGAGCCCCATAAGCACCATGATCATCGGCTCGATTAAGGATACCATGTTTGTAACGAGGTTGTCAATTTCACGGCTGTAAAATGTGGATAAACGAGCAAGAATGTCTTCCAGCTTCCCGGTGCGTTCCCCCGTTGCCAGCATTTCAGACGCCATTGCAGGGAATACTTTATGTTTTTGAAAGATATCGGTAAGCGGATGACCATCCTTTACTGCTTTTGCCGTATCAAGAACAAGCGTTCGAAACACGCTGTTGCCGACAACTTCAGCAACAATCGCAAGACTCGTCGCCAAGGGAACCCCCCCGATCATGAGCGTCGAAAGACTGCGACAAAAACGCACTAAATAAATACGAGAAAACAATGTTCCAAAAATAGGAACTTTCAATTTAAACGTATCCCAAATTCCTCGACCAAACGGCGTCGCAATGAACCGAAAAAATCCAATGCCTCCGCCAACCACGAGCGCGATCACGAGCCACCAATAGTGTACAAAGAAACCAGACACCATGATGAGGAGCCGTGTGGTCCATGGAAGTGTTGCACCGGATTCAGAAATAACCGCAGTCAATTTTGGAATGACAAAGGTCATCATGATAAACCCGACAACCAAAAGTCCGGAAAGAATGAATGCTGGATACATCATTGCTCCACGGATTTTTGAGATAAGGTCGTAATCTTTTTCCTGTTGATCCGCGAGATAGTTGAGCACTTCATCAAGCCGTCCCGACGTTTCACCCGACCGCACCATCTGCACAAAAAAGTTTGAGAATATTTTTGGATGTCGCCCCATAGCCAAAGACAATCGCGCCCCACCCTCCACATCACGCGCCGCTTCCCCAAGGACGCTACTCATAAGCGGATTTGTCGCCTGATTGGCGAGTGTCTTGAGTGCCTGTACAATAGGAAGATTTGCCGAGACCATCACCGACAATTGCCGCGACCAGATGGCAATTTCTTTCACGGACACCTTCGATAAGAAAGTGATGTTGAACGTCAAAAACGATCGCCGATGTTTCATGATGACAATATCTTCAAACCCACGTTCTTGCACAAGTCCCCGCGCCATCGCTTCGTGCGCGGCTTCCACCGTCCCTTCAATTACCTTTCCGTCGGTTTTTTTCGCTTTAAAATCGAATAACATGAATCAGGAATTAAGAATTAGGAATTAGGAATCATGGATCTTGATCCCTTGATAAGTCCATTCGTAATTTTGTGTACAGTAACGGTCTTCTCAATAATGGTATGAAACGTATCTTTGGAAAGATAACCAACATCTCGTGCAATCAACAATTGATTCTGTAATTCGGTAATAGATCCAAGCGATATCGAATAGAACTGCACTTTCTCTTTATACGATTGACGACTGAATCCTTCGGCAATATTTGACGTGATCGATACAACACATCGTCTCATTTGACTCGTTAAGCCAAACAACTCCTCTCGTGGAAATTGTTTCGTCGCAGTATAGATCATCAAAACGAGCGCATGCCCTTCTTTCCATGCATCAAGCTCAGTAAAACTCTGTAACCCTCTTTTTCTATTCCCTGATTCATTATTCATAATTCCTAATTCACTCTTGTGTTGCTCGCAGTACTTCCTCCACCGTCGTCCCCCCTTCCAGTGCTTTAAAGAGTCCATCTTGCCGCATGGTCAATGTTCCCGCGTCAATCAATTTCTGATTCAATTCATTGAATTTGTGCTCCGCAATCGACGTTTCCAAATCACGCGTAATCTCTAGAACTTCCGCAATCGTCGTCCGCCCTTTATACCCCGTCTGCCCGCATCGAGGACATCCTTTTCCTCGAAAGAACATAAGCGGCTTGGGGTTCGCAAGATCAACTTTAAATGGAAACGCACTTTCAGGAATTTTTTTGAGATCATCGCGCACTCGTTTCTCAAGATCCGACGGCATCTCCACGCGATCCTTGCAATACTCGCAAATAGTACGCACCAGTCGCTGTGCCATCACCAAATTCAATGTTGATGCAAGAAGGAACGGTTCCAGCTTCATATCAATCAACCGCGGAATCGCTCCGAATGCGTTACGTGTGTGCAGCGTTGAAAACACCAAATGCCCCGTGAGTCCGGCATGCACCGCGAGCTCTCCTGTTTCTGTATCACGAATTTCACCCACCATGATAATATTCGGGTCTTGTCGAAGGAGAGCGCGAAGACCCGCGGCAAACGTGAAACCAATCTCCGATCGCACCTGCGATTGATTGACGCCCGGGAGGTAATACTCAATCGGATCTTCCAGCGTGGAGATATTTACGGTTTCTTCGTTGCGCATCGCAAGCACCGAATAGAGCGTTGTTGTTTTTCCTGAACCCGTTGGACCGGTAATCAGGAAAAGACCATGGGGTCTCCGAATGTTTCGTTCGATGATCGCAATATACCGATCGCGGAAACCCAATTTTACTAGCGTCGGAAGAGATCCGGACGTATCAAGAATACGCATCACCACTTTTTCTTGATCAAGAAGCGGAAGCGTGGAGATACGAAAATCAATCAAATTTTTCCCAATCGTCATTTTAATGCGACCGTCCTGCGGAATACGCGTTTCATCGAGTTTCAAATTCGCAAGCACTTTAATGCGTGAAACAATCGCTTGATGCAAATAGAGCGGCAAGGTGATTGCGGTCTTCAATAGCCCGTCAACACGAAAACGAATTTTCGATTCTTTCGTCGTCGGTTCAATATGAATATCCGACGCTTTACTCTCCACTGCATGTCGCACAATGAGTGTCACCATCTGCGATATGGGCGCGCTTTTAATGACCTCTTCAATCGGACCCGCCAGTTCTTTCTCACGCGCATCTTTTTTCTCACCAAACTCTTCCTGCGCAACATCCAACACCTCTTGCACCTCTTCGCCAAGCACTTGATATTTTTTCAAAAGACTCTGCAAATGTTCCGGCGCAATCGTAAAATATTTTGTCTTCCATCGATTCCCCTTCGCAAGAAAATCAACCGCTTCAACGGCATGAAGATTCGTCGGATCCCCTACGGCAACATGGAGTTCATCGTCGACGCGCGCGAACGCGACAAGCTGATAATTGCGTGCCACTTCTTCCGGAATAATACGAAGTACCTCCGCGTCAACGGTTTGGATAGAGGGATCAATGGGAGGAAATGGCGAAGCGGGAGTTGGCATACGAGTGTTGTTAGAATTTACGAGCGGAGCGAAGGAAATTTGTTACAACCGAGCACCCAGCTCTCTATGCTCGTATTGAAGAGATGAGCCATGTCATCAGTGAGTTACATAAACATTTTGCAATCATTGAGCATAGGGCTTAGAGGGCTGGGTGAGGATTTTGTAGCTACTCGTGTGGCACTCGTAGACAAAATCACTCAAACGGTTCGAAAGGATTTGCATTCCCCTTCGTTCCTATTTCAATGGTTCCACCGCCTTGGCGAAGTTCTTGAAAACGCGGATCGGAAAAAAGATCTGTCGCCATCTTTTTTTCTTTCGGTTTCACGAAAGTGCTTACGTCGTCCAAAACACGCGTGGGCTGATTCGACCACCAGAGCAAACCAACCGTCGCGCCAATAAGTACTACGATGATACCAATACTCGTGATCGTTCGTTTATTCCCCATAGTTTATTCTCGATAATACGCTTGCACGTTTATTGTGTAGGACTGAAGACCGCGAGAAAACGTAAAATTCCGCACATCCAATATACGCCCGCTTTTCTCGACAGCTTCAAGAAACCGCTTCAGCGTCGCATAATCGCCGCCAGTCACGGTGACAACAAGATCAATGGACTTGACTCCTTTCGGAAGCGATTTATCACTATCCCCCTTGCCTTCTTGTAACGCAACATCCTTCAAGAGAATACCCGTTTCGCTCGCAAGCGCTTCAAGTTCCAAGATAAGATGCGGCACATCGCGTCCGGATGGAACAATACGATCAATCTTTGCAAGCTCTTCGGGACGCACATTCTTCATTGCCTTCTGCAAACGATCAAACGTTGCATTTTGCTCGCGAAGTTTCGCTCCTTCTTCTTCCATCGATCGAAGCGAGAGACTGTCTGCCACAAACCGAGCGCGCGCCGGTTGCAAAACGAGGAACCATCCAAGAAGAAAAACAATCGCCGCAACAATGCATGCGCTTACCAATACATGGCGCCGAAAAAACATCATTTGTTTTCAAGAAAAAATAATAATTTCGGCTTTACCGTCAACGCAAGATCAAATTGAACGCCGGGGACTGATGCGGAAATCTCTGCGGCGGCTTTCGTCGTACGAATCGTTTCGACATCGTCCGACCCCTCAAAAGCAAGCAGTTGCCGCGCGACGGCGCTGAAATTACGTCCGATCGCCGCCAAACGAATGTTGCCCGCGGGATCAACGGCAAGATTCGTATAATACACGTCAGGAAGCGTTACTGCTTCCAAAAAATGAAAAAACTGCGTCCAATAAATGTGTCGAGTAAGAAGCGCACGTGCGGTCTCAATCGTCCCCAGAGTTTCCGTAACGTTCTTCCGCTCTTCTTTCATTTCTTCCATCGTACGCTTCAGCGCGGCGAGTGTCATCTTCTCTGTCTGTACCGAAGCCGCAACACGTCCTTCTTCTTCATTCATGAGCATAAGCCACACACCAAGGACAAGCACCGTTCCAAGGAACGCCCCAATCATCGTCATAATCATGATTGCAAGCGACGGAATTTTTGCTTCATGTTCTGTCGTTGATCCTAAAATATTGACGCCAAAGCCCTCATGCAGTACCTCTGGTTTTGTGAACCCCGTTAGAAGCCGCCCTGCCGAAGGCACGGCTACGGCCGCCTTGGGGCGCCCTGCTTCTAACGGGGTGAATCCCTTTCCCTCGTTCTGTTTTTTAACAATAGGTGGCGCCGGGGTATAAACACTCGGTGTTGAACCAACACCGAGTGTTGTTTTCGCAATCGGCAATGGATTTTCCGAAGCAGGAATGCGGAAAGCAACTGGCGACGGCGCGCCCGATTTTTTCGTTGCGGCAGTATCCGCTATATCCTTTTCATTGGAGAGCAAATTAAGTGTCATTGTTCTCAACGAGACCCTCGTCGAGTTGTTAGAACAATGAGCACCCAGCTCTCTATGCTCTGTATTCGACGAACGAATCGTTTTACAAGTTAACTACCGTTTCATTGTACTGCCCGTTGCAGATAAAGCTTAGAGGGCTGGGTAACGGTTTTGTAATTCCTCGCCTAGGCTCGGAAACAAAACCAGTTAAATTCCTCTCATCGCAAGTCCCACCGCGACACTCATTCGCGATCCAACCTCGGAGAGCACCGGCGCCAAATCAATCGGCGTCGCCACGCGCGCCCATGGATCGCCGACCGTCACCGTAATATTAAACCGCGACGTCATGTACTGCGCGAGATTAAACAAAAGCCCGGATCCACCGGTCAAAATAATCTTCTCAATGCGACTGCCATTGCGTGTCTGATACAGCCCAAGCGTATAATGCACTTCGTTCACCAGTGGCGCGAAAAGCGGCTCCAGCGCCTTTATCATTTCTTGCGTTGCCAAACGACTCACATCGCGCTTCAATTGTTCCGCGTGATTCCACGAAAGTTTCGTCGTCTTTTCAATCGCATCGGTGAACGTGTTCCCTCCGAACTCCATCGAACGGTTCAACACCGGAATCCCCCCATCGATAATAGAAAGGTCCGTATTGCGCGCGCCAATGTCAACCACCATAATTGTCGACCGATCGCCTCCCACAAGCGAACGAACAATTGCGAATGCCTCCGTCTCAAGACTCTGCAGCGTAAGACCCGCCGCTTTAAAAATACCAACATACTGTTCAACCAATTTTTTCTGCGCCGCCGTAATAAGCACCGCGATGCTTTTCTTTTTCTCCTGCGAAACAATTACCGGAGACGCAGTCACCGCATCGGTTGTCTTCGGCGTTTGTCCTCCTGCTTTTTCAGTAAGAAATGAGTCCGGCAAAATCTCCCAATTAAGCATCATATCCTCCAACGGTAAAGGGATGAGCTTTTTCGCTTCCCATCGAATCGCATTCGGCAATTCTTTCTTTGGCGTTTCCGGAAGCGTAATAATTGATGAAAAAACCGAAAACGTCGGCAGTGACGCGATGACGGTGGTCGCTTGCGCGCCACTTTGTCGTCGCAATTCGCGAATCATTGCTCCCATTTTTTCGGTTTCGATACGCGGATCATCCGCATTCCCCTCTTCTTTACGCTCGGTAAATCCATACGTACGGAGATGCGCGCGCCCTGCTTCCCGCGTCAATTCAACAATCTTCACGGCTGATGCGCCCACATCAACACCCAAAATACTCGCCGGCTTTTTTGAAAATAAACCCATATGCGAAAAGATTGACTTTTCCCCCATTTATTCGTATGGTAAAGATGATTAAATTATATCAGAAAAATGAAATGTCTGCACCATTGGAACCAAAAGAAAACGAAGAGAGCGTTGTAGAAAAGTGTACGGACCACTTGAAACGCACTATTGTCCGAGCGAAAACCATTGCGAAAGAGGCAAACGCTCCCGCCATTGCCCCAGAACATCTTTTTCTTGCTCTCCTCGCAGAAAAAGGCTCTATCGGGCGAGCACTCTTTCTGCAAGAAGCACGAGTGACAGAAACAACAGTCAAACGATGGATTACGCCGCGAGAAACTGCAAAGATTCACAACACGCCACTGCCTCTTATAGGGCTTACGGAGGAAGCACAACGCATTATCATCGCTGCAATGCAACACGCTCGGGCTCATCAGCATTGCTATGTCGGCACCGAACATCTTCTGTTGGCGCTTCTTGTAGGCGACCACTCATGGCTGCAACAATACACCGTGCGTCCCGAAACAGTGAAGCGCGTACGCAATGTGCTGCACGACATGATGAAGAGTGTCGCGCATTTTTCTGAAGCAACCCCGTCGTATCAAGAACCATCACGGGAACGAAAAAAGAAAACGTCCGCGCTCTCTCACTTCTGCCGCGATCTTACCGCCGAAGCGCGAGCGGGTCACCTCGACCCCGTCATCGGACGCGAGGATGAAATCGAGCGCACGATGATTATTCTTGCACGACGAACAAAAAATAATCCCATTCTCTTGGGGGAGGCGGGTGTCGGAAAAACAGCAATCGTCGAAGGACTCGCCGTTCGCATTGCGCAGGGAACCGTGCCGGCGGGCATCCAGGGAAAACGCATCATGGCATTGGATGTGGGAGCGGTTGTCGCGGGAACCGTATGGCGCGGCGAATTTGAAGGACGCATGCAACAACTGCTCCGAGACATTGAACAATCAACAGACGTCATTCTCTTTATTGATGAGATTCATACGATTATGGGAGCGGGATCCGCAAGCGGATCGCTCGACGCGGCAAACTTCTTAAAGCCGGCGCTCGCGCGAGGAACACTCCATTGCATTGGCGCAACGACCGTTCGTGATTACAAAAAAACCATTGAAGCAGACCCCGCGCTCGAACGACGTTTCCAATCCATCATGGTGGAAGAACCAACACAAGAGAACGCACGCGCAATCCTCGAAGGGTTGCGTCCGCTCTACGAAAAACATCATAACGTTCGCATCACTCCGGAAGCCGTAAGCGCGGCAGTCGCACTCGCCAAACGATATTTCCCCACCGCCATGCTCCCGGACAAGGCAATTGACCTTCTCGACGAAGCCGCGGCGGCATTCCAACTGCATAAAGAAGAGGATCCGGCGAAACGCGAACAAAAAAGAATCAAAGCGCTGCATGTCGATCTGCAAGAAAAAAAAGAACATGCGATTGAGCGCGGTGCATTTGATGCGGCACTCGTATTACAGAAAGAAGAGGAAATGATGCTCCAACAATTACTCGCACTTCAAAAAACAATACAACAAACATCTGTCTCGTCAGCCGGCAGACCCATGCTCGATCGCGACGCGATCATGCGCGTCGTTGCGCGTATCGTACACTTGCCGGAAGAAACAATCGCCGAGACGCCGCATCGACTCGCTACAGTAAGCTCGCATCTTGGCGAGCATATTCACGGACAGCCGCGCGCCCTCACGCTCATTGCGGACACTATCCAGCGAGCGTTTTCCGGTATGAGTAGCCGCCAGCGTCCACGCGCGTCATTTATCTTTGTCGGTCCATCGGGTGTTGGCAAAACAGAAACAGCGAAACTTCTCGCTGCGACACTTTTCCCTGGAGAGTCTGCATTCGTACGCGTAGATATGGGGGAGTTCGCACAAGGATTCAATATCGCAAAACTCATCGGCGCTCCTCCCGGGTATGTCGGCTATCGTGAAGGAACAGCACTCACAGACAACGTGAAGAACCATCCCGCGTGTGTCGTCCTTTTTGATGAAATTGAAAAAGCGCATCCGGACGCCCTGCATCTTCTCTTGGGACTCCTCGATGAAGGCATGCTTACTGATGCAACGGGAAAGCGCATCTCATTCCGCGAAGCGATCATTATCTTTACATCAAACATCGGTACGCGAGAAATGAGCACGCAAGAACACATGGGGTTTGTGCCGGGAGCGACATTCTCGGAAAACACATTAAAACGTCTGGTGCAAAAAACGCTTCCACTCGAATTCGTCAATCGCCTCGACGCGCTCGTCCCCTTTGCTCCGCTCGGAGAGGAAACGATTACAACGCTCGTAGATCGTGCGTGTCAATCGCTTGCAACATCGCTCGTCGAACGTGGAACCACACTCACCATCGCGAATGACGTAATGACACATCTCGCCAAGCACGCCTTTCTGCCAGACGAAGGCGCCCGCGCTGTCCATCGCATCATGCAAGAAAAAATAGAAAATCCACTCGCCAAACAACTGCTGAACGCACAAAAGCGCGCTATACACGTCCGCCTCAAAAATGGTACAATAGTATTTGTATGACCCTCGAAGACCTCACACTAAAACAAAAAATCCTCATTGGCGCCGGACTTGTTGCCATCGGGCTTCTTGGCGCGTATGGTTTATATTATTTTCTCTTGAAGCCAGCACCTAAAGCGCCAACACTCGGTGTTGAACCAACACCAAGTGTTGTAGAGCGCCCCTCGCGTCCCGGACTCCCCTCCGCGCAAACCGGTACTCCGGGAACTCCCATCACCCAAGCGCCAGGAACCACGCCTGAAACAGGCACAGGAGCTCCGCAAGCTGGCGCACCGACACTTCCATCAGAAATTATTTCTCCTATTGCAACCGGTGGGCTTACTGAAGTCACCACATTGGTGCAAGCGCAAGTCACCGCACCAACACTCGCGGAGAACGGCAAAGATCTCGCATACTACAATCGCGATGACGGCAAATTCTATCGCATCACTCCGGATGGCAATGCCGTTCCACTCGCAGACCAAGCCTTCAAAGATGTAGAATCGGTTGCATGGGCACCGGACACATCAAAAGCAATTCTCGAATTCCCCGATGGCGCGAATATCCTCTACGATTTTGATACAAAAAAACAGGCAACACTCCCGAAGCACTGGGAAGATTTCGCTTTTTCCGGAACGAGCGACAAGATCGCATTCAAATCCATTGGGCTTGATCCGGAAGACCGATGGCTCGCTGTTGCAAACCCCGATGGCTCCGGCACAGTCCCCGTTGAACCGATGGGAGAAAACGGCGATAAAGTTACGGTGCACTGGTCCCCGAATCAATCGATGATCGCCACGTTCACCGAATCCCGCGATGGACGACGGCAGAATCTTTTCTTCGTCGGTCAAAACGGCGAAAATTTTAAACTTGCGGTGCTTGAAGGCAGACAGTTTTCAGGCAAGTGGACACCCGATGGAGACCGCATGCTCTACAGCGTGTACTCGTCGCTCTCGGATTACAAACCATCGCTCTGGATTGTGGACGCGGCTCCGGGGACAAGCGGAGAAAATCGCGAACAGCTGGGACTCCAAACCTGGGCGGATAAATGCACAATCGCACGCGACAACACTACTGCCTATTGCGCGGTACCAAAAGTACTTCCCGAAGGCGCGGGCATTGTACGCGAGGTTGCGAAGGATATTGCGGATGATTTCTACCGCGTTGATTTAAAAACAGGAACGAAAACCTTCATCGCCTCTCCCGCAGGAGAAGACATCACCGCACAAAACCTGGCGCTCTCGCAAGATGGGCAAAACCTCTTCTTCACCGACACGAAAACCGGCACGTTGAAAAAAATGCAACTGAAATAACGAGTTTTGTCTGCGAGCGCCACGCGAGGAGCTACAAAACCGTTACCCCGCCCTCTATGCACCAAAAAACAGTAATAGAACAAAACAATGAACAGTACCGTCTCAACAGGCACACACAACCATCGTTGTGCTTAGAGGGCGGGGTGCTCATTGTTCTAACAACTCGACGAGGGTCTCGTTGAGAACAATGGCATGCGCCTTCTCCTCATCCTCGGTTTTGGCTTGCTCCTCTTCTTTTTTTTCCAACTGCTCCCACCAGTTACAAGGATGCCCCTTGTAGCTACAAGGGGCATCCTTGTAGAGGGGCAGCCCGCTCTCACTCGTCCGCTTCTCCGCGCCACCGATCCTCGTCAAGGCAACATAAGCGCCCCCATCACCATCTTCGACTTCGGCGATTTCTCCTGTCCGGCATGTAAAGAGTTTCAGCCGATCCTCGATAGCGCGATCGCCCAGTTCCCCGGAAAAATTCTCCACGTCTGGAAAGATTTCCCTTTGCCGATCCATCCGTTTTCTCCCGCAGCCCACCGCGCCGCCGCATGCGCAAATGAACAAGGAAAATTTTGGGAATACCACGACCGCCTCTTCACGCGCGCGTCGCCTGCAGAGCAAAACTACGACGTCATCGCGACGGAACTTAATCTCGACCTCCCCCGTTTCACGACATGCCAAAACGATGCTACAATACAAACACGGATTCAAGAAAGTTTCGACGAGGGTCGGCTCCTCCAAATCGATCAAACACCGTATCTCTTTATCAATGATGAACGCGTCGCCGGACTTACCGACAAAGAAACCCTCGTAAAAATAATCGAAAGAAAATTGAAGTTATGATCACGGAACACCAAAAAAAAGAGCTGCAAAAGATATGCATGCGAGAGCCTATTCTCATCGCATATCTTTTCGGTTCGTTGGCGAAGGGACAAGAACGTAAAGAAAGTGATGCCGATATCGCCGTTCATGTGTCGCCAGTACTGTCAAAAGAGCAGCGCTTCGCATTGCGTCTAAAGATCATGGAACGTACGAGTCGTGTACTCAAGCGTATAACAGATGTGGTTATGCTGAACGATATTGTCTCTCCGTTTTTCAAATACGTCATTATCACCGAGGGAGTAGTGCTCTATCAGAAATCGGAAATACACCGGATTGAAATAGAAAGCAACATCTATACAATCTACTTCGACTTCCAGCCGTTCCTACAAAACTACACCCATCACTATGTCGCACATCATCAATAAAAGTAGAAAAACATTTTTTGTCATCCTGAGCCCGGCGAAGGATCTCAAAAAACTGGATGAAACATGAGATTCTTCTCCGCCGAAGGCGGATCAGAATGACAGCCGCGAAAGAAGCAAAAAGTACATTTTTCTACAGTCTCAAATTACAAACCAACATGAAAGATTTTAAGGATTTTAAAAAAGCGATTGTGCGATTCATACGATAATTTTATCGCCTGAGCTTGTCGAAGGCCTTACGTATTTTCAAGCTATTTTTACCCCTTCGACAGGCTCAGGGAGTAAAAACAACACAGCAGTATGAAATTTAAACGTCTCTATTCCACCGTCCTACTCATCGCCTTTCTATCCATTTTTATATTTGCAAATAAAGCGAATGCTGGGAGTGCATGCGGAATTAATGACGCAATTCAGCTTTCAGTGCATATCCCTGGATTAACACACGAAAATCCGCCCGATTCGCGTTGCTATTACATGACAGGTGGTCTCCCGCAATACATTGCGGGCGTCTACAACTTTGGTCTTATGGTTGCCGGGTTTCTCGCCATGGTCATGATCATGATCGGCGGATTTATGTACATCGCCGCGGGAGGCAACCAAACCATTATCGGAAAGGCAAAAGAGCGGATTTTCAATGCAATCATTGGGCTCGTCATTCTTCTGCTCTCGTATACGATTTTATACACAATTAATCCAGATCTAGTCAATCAAGAAAAATCAAAAGCGACGCTAGGGGAGAAACTGAAAAAAGCGCCTGCTGCCGGAACTACGACCACGCCCACCGCACCTGCCACTCCTACGACAACAAGACAAAGAAATGCGGAAAATTTAAGAACCATGACTCCATCAACAGGGCAAACAGTACCCACTCCCTCCGCACCAGAAGAAGATACTCGAACTCTTCTTCGCTCGGGCAGGGCTGACTAAAATCCAAGATATAAAAAGCCTTGACCAAAAGTCAAGGCTAAACTGTAATTTCTCTTTGTACAACACTCGGTGTTGAAGCAACACCGAGTGTTGTACAAACTTCATCCTCACCACCCCGCCTCCCCGTTGCCGCTCGACGTCGCCGCCCAGACTTCGCCAGTAGAAAACGAATAGAGCCAACCCCAACTGTGTTCGCCCATCCTAGAGTCGACATACGTGTCGCTCTTTTTTAATCCGAGCGCGTCAGCGTTCGCTGCACATGAATTCTCAGAAAAAGGATTGAAACATCCCGTAAGAGGATGCCCGTCGTACCTCATCTGATCGAATTCCTCATACGTCGGCAACCGTCCGTTCTGTTCACGGAACACAGCAATCTCATGACGCATGATCGTGAGAATATTCTTGCACCGCGTTACGTCGTCGCCGGATACAGTGTCGACGATTTCGAAAAGAGAAGCAAGAACCTTTTCTCCGCTCCTAGCCAGAATGCAATAGAAGCAGCTCGGGAGCCCCAAATATCCCGATCCTCCGCTAAAGGATGAACCGGTGTAAATAACGAAACATCGAGCATCTATGAATGGAAGTTCGAACATTGGTTTCAAAAAACGTCCATCATACGCAACGAATCGCTGATCTCCTGTGTCACTCACATCTTCAGAAATTGACCAAATAGCGGGATCACTCTCTGTGGTGTTAAAAAGAATCATAAGTGCCTCCCCCGGCACCCTCTCGTGCTTGTGCAGGATCTGCGGAACTACTGTTTCACGTGAAACAGTGAACTCCCGCGTGAACTCGCCTTCTTTCCCCGGCACCGGCGTCTTCGTGTACGTTGCTTGTGGAAGCATCGTGTACGTGAGCGGATGCGCGGGACGAGCACTCGGATCGCGCATGAACCGCTGCAGGAACTGCACGCCTTCATCCGTCATGCGGTACACCCCGTGATTCACGGGAATCGGACAAAGCGCGATGGCGGCGACGCGATACGTCTTATCGGAAGCAATCGCCATTTCATAGCGAGCTTCCACAAGATACCCAGACTTCATAAGCGAGAGACGGTACGTCCGATTCGCGAGAAGCCCATGCAAGGAATAGCTCCCATCCGCAGCGGTCGTGGTTTCCACGCGCGCATACGGCTGGTCCTCGTCATACTGAACCGAGCACGTCGCAACGACGGCAGCGCCCTCCACGCCAACATTCGTCACAAGGTCAAAGACCCTGCCTGCCGCACTTCCCGTGTCCTCGGCAAACGCCGGAACGGCAAATGCCACAAGCATAACCCACGCTCCAAAGAGCACGAACATTTTCGTCTTCATGATCTTCCCCTCTCGAGGGATGACAATAAACAAACCAATTGTGCAGGAACGCCCCGCACTTCCCGACCATCGCTAGTGTAGTAAAGCATTGCTGTTATGTCAACCTTAATAACTTGTACAACACCGAGAGCTGTATATACAACTCTCGGTGTTGTACATAGCCTTTTTTGGATTAGAAAGATTTGACAAGCGTTTTCAGCCCATGATACTATTGTAATACAAACTATTACAATTAACATTTCAATCTATGCGTGAAGTAATAAACATTTCCCTCCCATCTCCGATGGCTAAAACCGTAAAAATCGCTGTTAAAAATGGCTCTTACTCTTCAACAAGCGAATTTTTTAGGCATTTACTAAGGGATTGGCAAGAAGGTAAATTATTGAATGAACTGAATGAAAGTAGAGCGGAAATTGCTGCGAGTAAAGGTAAAATTTTGCGTTCCTTAAAGGATTTGAGATAATACAGAGAGTATGGAGATACTCTATAGTACAAAATTCAATCGGGAATATAAAAAGTTGCCAAGTGATATCAAAGATATTGCCGAAAAACAAGAGGTTCTCTTTCGTAAAAATCCATTTGATCCCAAGCTAGAAACTCATAAGCTGAAAGGTAGGTTACGTGAATTTTTATCTTTTTCCATCGACTACAAATACAGAATAATTTTTGAGTTTTCAAAAAATAAAAAGACTGTTTATTTCCATTCTGTAGGAGATCACACTATCTATCAATAGATGAAACAAGAAACGCTTTTTGAATGTAGTGGGTGCGGAGCGCAGAGCCAGAAATGGTCTGGGCGGTGTTTGGAATGTGGAAAATGGGGAACAATCGCCGAGGAAAACTCGGCTCAAGTCCAGAGTCGAAAGTCCAAAGTCCAAAGTCAAGCGGCAAAGACGACATCATTTGCAGAGGTACGAGGACATGAAGTGCAGCGACTCGCAACAAACATTAGTGAAGTGGACCGTGTACTTGGCGGTGGCATTGTTCCGGGAAGTCTTATTCTTCTTGGTGGTGAACCGGGTATTGGAAAATCAACAATTATTTTACAAATCGCGCAGGCGGTATCACAATCGCATAACTCCTCCGTTAAACCCCCTCTCACTCCCCCTTTGCAAGGGGGAGAAGGTGGGAGGTCTCGGAGAGGAGATCCCCCTCTGAATGTAAGAGGGGGCGAGGGGGCGTTATCAAAAACTGTCCGCTCTTTTTCCGGCGAAGAATCAGCAGAACAAATCAA